>CAYVOU010000010.1:0-11879 GCA_964453295.1 uncultured Gammaproteobacteria bacterium | reverse complement strand
CTGATCACGCGCAAGATCACCGGCAAGGACCTGGCTGCGGCGCTGGGTCGCGCCAACATCACGGTGAACAAGAATGCCGTGCCCAAAGACCCCCAGTCGCCCTTCGTCACCAGCGGCATCCGCGTCGGCACGCCGGCCTGCACCTCCCGCGGTTTCAAGGAACGCGAGGCCGAAATGGTCGCCAACTGGATCTGCGACGTCATCGACGACATGGGCAACGAGACCGTGGTCGAGGACGTCAAGACCAAGGTGCTGGATCTCTGCCAGGCATATCCGGTTTACGGCGATTAAAGCCAGGGTAAGCACCGTGGCGACGCGGGCGGCAGTTCCTGTGATCTGACAGTCGCCGGCCGTCGCTGAAACCGCCCCGCATGCGGCGACGTGTGCGGGGCGTTTTTTTCCGAAGTTCCGAGTGCGGCCGCGGGCCGCGACCGTGTAGCAACATGCCCGGAATGCGACCTAATGTCGTGCTGTCCGCGGCGACGGTGTGTTACGCTTTCCCGGTCATCCTTACCACCACCGACCGTCGGCGCCTGGCATGCGTTGTCCCTATTGTTCGCACATGAGTACCCGGGTTATCGATTCGCGCTTCGCCGGCGAAGGCGATCAGGTGCGTCGCCGCCGCGAGTGCGAGAAATGCCGGGAGCGATTCACCACCTATGAAACCGCGGAGCTGTCCATGCCGCGGATTATCAAGATGCGTGATCGTTCCAGGGAAACATTCAGCGAGGACAAGCTGCGTGCGGGCATGGAGCGGGCATTGCGCAAGCGTCCCGTCGAAACCGAGCGTGTCGATGCGGCCATCAACAACATCAAGCGCCGGCTGCGCAGCAGCGGCGAGCGTGAAGTCGAATCGGCGCGCATTGGCGCCTGGGTGATGGAAGAGTTGAAAAATCTGGACCATGTGGCGTACATCCGCTTTGCTTCCGTGTACCGCAGTTTCAGCGACGTGCGCGCCTTCCTCGACGAGATCGAGGGCCTGGCCAACGAACTGCCGCCGGACGTGCGGCGCAGCCAACTCGATCTGCTGCCGCTGGAATCCGAAGCGAGCACGGGCGGCCCGCGGCGTGGCAAGCGCAAGGCGTCCAGGACCACCCGTGGCGGCGAGGCGGGCAAGACCGCCGCCGGCGCCAAGGGTGGCAAGATATCCGCGAAGAGCGCCGGACGGAGGCCGGGCAGAAAGCCCTGACGCAAACCGGTTCCCCCGTCCGCCATCAGCCCATGCCGTCTGAATTCAGCCACGCCGATTACAGGGCCATGGCGCGCGCGCTGCAACTGGCCGCGCGCGGGCTGAACAGCACCCGCCCCAATCCGCGCGTCGGTTGCGTGCTGGTGCGCGACGGTGAGGTGGTGGGCGAAGGCTGGCACGAGTACGCAGGCGGTCCCCATGCCGAGGTGGTGGCGTTGGAGCAGGCGGAGGCGCGGGCCCGCGGCGCTGCTTGTTTCGTGACCCTGGAGCCCTGCTCGCACCAGGGTCGGACCGGTCCGTGCAGCACCGCCCTGATTGAAGCCGGTGTCAGCCGGGTGGTCGCCGCCCTGGAGGACCCGAATCCCAGGGTCGCCGGCGACGGCCTGCGGGCACTGCGTGAACGGGGGATAGCCACCGAGCTTGGGCTGTTGGGAGAACCGGCGGCGGCCTTGAACCCGGGTTTTCTCAAGCGCATGGGCCAGGGGCGCCCCTATGTCCGTGCCAAGCTTGGGGTGACCCTGGACGGGCGGCTGGCGGCGGCGGATGGCGGCAGCCAGTGGATCACTTCCGAGGCATCTCGGGCCGACGTGCAGAGGTTGCGCGCGCAAAGCTGTGCCGTGCTGACCGGCATCGATACCGTGCTTGCCGACAATCCCAGGCTGGACGTTCGCGACGCGTCCCTGGCGGCGTCGATGCGGGAGCAACCTCTGCGCGTCGTACTGGACTCGAGGCTCAGGCTGCCGCCGACGGCCGCCATGTTGAAGCTTTCCGGCTCCACGCTGGTGATGACCGGCCGCAATGCCTCGGAGATCGTCGACTTCAGGGCCGGCGGTGCCGAGGTCGTTTCCATCGGTCTCGATGGAACGCACCTGGACCTGGCCGCGGTCATGAGCGAGCTGGCGCGACGCGAGGTCAACGAGGTGCTGGTGGAAGCCGGACCGCGTTTGACCGGTGCCCTGCTCTCGGCGGGCCTGGTCGACGAACTGATCTGCTACATGGCGCCGAAGCTGCTCGGTGGCGACGCCAGGGCAATGCTGGAATTGAAAGGACTGCGATCCCTTAGCCAGGCCGTGGTGCTCGACATCGCCGACCTGCGCAGGGTCGGCCCGGATCTGCGGCTGATCCTCAAGCCGACGTCCTGACCGCGACGCGGCGGGCGTCAAAAAAGTCTTTAACAGGAGAGAAAATGTTTACCGGAATCATCCAGGCCCTGGGCAGTGTCTCCACGCTGTCGCCAGCGGGCGAGAACATGCAGCTGCGCATCGCCGCGGGCGGCCTGCCGCTGGCGGACGTGAGCCTCGGGGACAGCATCGCCGTCAACGGCGTCTGCCTGACCGTCACCGACCTCGGTCAGGACGATTTCTGCGCGGTCGTATCGCCCGAGACTCTGCGCTGCACGACACTGGCCGCGTTGACCGAGGGCGCGAAGGTCAACCTTGAAAAGGCCCTGGCGCTGGGCGATCGCCTGGGCGGGCACCTGGTCAGCGGTCATGTCGACGGGGTGGCGCGCGTCATCGACAGCGCCGACGAGGGTAAATCGATGCGTTTCGCCTTCACTGTGCCGCCACCGCTGGAGCGCTACGTTGCCCGCAAGGGTTCGGTGTGCATCGACGGCGTGAGCCTCACGGTCAACGCGGTCGAGGGCGAAGCGTTCAGCGTGCAGATCATTCCCCACACCCGCGACCACACCCTGTTCGGTACTTATCGCATCGGTGACCGCGTCAACATCGAAGTGGACCTGATCGCCCGCTACCTCGAGCGCCTTTTCCCCGGCGCCGATGCGCCCGCGCCGCAACGGTACACGGTATAATCAACGCCATCATGCCGCTCTCCAGCACAGAAGAAATCATCGACGAAATCCGCCAGGGCCGGATGGTCATCATCGTGGATGACGAAGACCGGGAAAACGAAGGCGACCTGCTGATGGCTGCCACCTGCGTGGAAGCGGCGCACATCAATTTCATGGCCCGTTATGGACGCGGACTCATCTGCCTGACCCTGACCCGCGAGCGCTGCCAGCAGCTCAACCTGCCCTTGATGGTTCGCGACACGTTCTACAATCAGGGAACCAATTTCACCGTATCCATCGAGGCGGCTACTGGCGTCACCACCGGCATTTCGGCGGCCGATCGGGCCCGCACCGTGCAGGCGGCCGTCGCCGCCGACGCCAGGCCCGTCGACATCGTCCAGCCGGGCCACATCTTTCCGGTGATGTCGCAGGCAGGAGGCGTGCTGACGCGCGCCGGCCATACCGAGGCGGGATGCGACCTGGCGCGACTGGCCGGACTCGAGCCGGCCGCCGTCATCGTCGAAATCCTCAATGACGACGGCAGCATGGCCCGGCGCCCGGATCTCGAGAAGATGGCTGCCGAGCACGGTCTTAAGATGGGCACCATCGCCGATCTGATCCGTTATCGCATCAGTCACGAGAAGACGCTCGAACGCGCCGCCGAGGTCGAGCTGACCACCGAATTCGGGCCGTTTCACCTCATCGCCTACCGCGGCAGCGGTCAGCGTGATGTGCATTTCGCCCTGGTCAAGGGCGACATCGATCCCGATCAGCCGACACTGGTTCGGGTGCATATCGAGAATCCCATATTCGACATGACCGGGAGCCAGCGCAGCGACAGTCACTGGCTGCTCAAGGACGTGTTGCGGCGTGTGTCGGAGGCGCCGGCCGGCGTGGTGGTCATACTCTGCAATCAGGTCGATAGCGATACCTTGATCCAGCAGGTGCGGAACTGGAGCGAGCCGGCGATGGCCGAGGCCATGGCCCGCCCGGCCGCCGATAATCTGCGCACGATTGGCCTGGGGGCGCAGATCCTCGCCGACCTGGGCGTGCGCAAGATGCGGGTAATGAGCCAGGCGCGCAAGTTCAGTGCGTTGTCCGGATTCGGTTTGGAAGTCGTCGACTACGTAAGTTGAGGTACGCATGAGCCAAGTCAACATTCTGGAAGGCCGCCTGCCGCTGAAGCGCGCCGCGCGCTTCGGTGTCATCGTCAGCCGTTTCAACAGTTTCATTGTCGATAATCTGCAAACGGCGTGCGTCGCCACGCTGCGTGAGCAGGGGGTGGCCGACGAGGACATCACGGTCGTGAAGGTGCCCGGTGCCTATGAGATCCCCATGACTGCCAGGCGCATGGCGATGAACGGAGACTTCGACATCATCATTGCCCTGGGTGCGGTGATACGCGGCGAGACAGCGCATTTCGACTACGTTGCCGGGGAATGTGCCCGTGGCATCTCTGAGGTGAGCGCCGATCTCGACGTGCCGGTGATCTTCGGCGTACTGACCACCGACACCGTGCAGCAGGCGGCGGATCGCGCCGGCGGCAAGGCGGGCAACAAAGGCGCCGATTGCGCCAAGGCGGCGATCGAGATGGTGGATATCCTGCGCCAGCTTTCCAAGTGAGCGACGTGGCGGAAGACGGCGTCAGAACCGGGGGTAACCGTGGCGCCCGGGCCCGCGTGCGCGCGCGCCGCTGCGCCGTGCAGGCGCTGTACCAGTGGCAGATGGCGGGCCAGGATCCGCGCGACATACTCAAGGAGTTCGTCGCGGATCGTGAGCTCATCAATGTCGACATGGATTATTTCCAGCGCCTGACCCGCGGCATTCCCGCCTCGGTGGATGTCCTGGAGGCGGATCTGCGCAGTGTGGTCGATCGCAAGCTCGAGGAGCTGGACCCGATTGAACGCGCCATCCTGCTGATCGGCGCCTTCGAAATGCGCTACTGCGTCGAGGTGCCCTGGCGCGTGGTGATCAACGAGGCCATCGAGCTGGAAAAGATGTTCGGTGCCGAACAAGGGCATCGCTACGTCAACACCGCCGTGGACCGCCTGGCGCGGGCAATCCGGCCCACCGAAGTCGGCAGCCGCTGACGACGTCCGGATCCGGCGCCGCACATCGCTGCCGCGATGAATTTGCTTTCCGAATTCAATTTAATATCACGACACTTGTGCCGGTCCGCTGTCGGCAGGGAGGACATTGTCCTCGGTAATGGTGACGACGCGGCCATCCTGCGTCTGGATCCCGCATGCGATCTCGCCGTCTCCACCGATACGCTGGTCGCCGGCGTTCATTTCCCCGCCGGCTTCGACCCGGCCGATCTCGGCTACCGCAGCCTGGCCGTGAACCTGAGCGATCTCGCCGCCACCGGTGCGGCGCCTGCCTGGGCCCTGCTGGCACTGACATTGCCCGATGCTGACGAGGACTGGATCCGCCGGTTCGCGTCGGGCTTTTTCGAACTGGCGGATTCGGCGCAGGTGGCGCTGGTCGGCGGCAATGTCAGCCGTGGACCGCTCAGCATCACCGTCACCATTCATGGCCGGCTCCCCAAGGGGCAGGGCATGCGGCGCAGCGGGGCGCGGCCCGGGGACATTGTTTTCGTCAGCGGTTGCCTGGGCGATGCGCGCTTGGCGCTGGAGTTTCTCGATCGCCACGGAAATCGGCCGGATGACGCCTGGCGCTATTTGTACGGACGCTATGCGCGGCCCACACCGCGGCTCGCGGTCGGCGACGCATTGCGGCCACTGGCCAGCAGTTGCATCGACCTGTCCGACGGTCTCGCCGCCGATCTTCGCCACATCCTGGAAGCGAGCGGCGTGGGCGCCGACCTGCGCGCGGCCGATCTGCCGGTGTCGCCGGTGCTCGCAAGGCTGGCCGACACGGCCACCTCGCGCCGCCACGCCCTTGACGGTGGTGACGACTATGAACTGTGCTTTACGCTGCCGCCGTCGTACAAGGACCGTGCCGCCGCGATCGCGGCGGGGACGGGATGCGCACTGACCGCCATCGGAACCATACGGGAGGGGACAGGCCTGCGCGTGCTATGCGAGGATGGCAGCGAGATCGATACCACCGTGGCGGGTTACCGGCATTTCTGACCGGGACAGGCGTCCACGGCGCGATACCTGGAGCACGACCGCCTGGAATACGACAAGGAGACCCATGATGCGCATACCTTCGGCTGTCCCCGCATTACTTCTCACCTTGGCTTTCGCAGCCGGCAAACCGGCGCAGGCGGCACCGTCGGAGATGGGCGCCGGCCGTTGCGCGCGCGAGCATCTGCTTGAGGTGGTCGGTACGGGAAAGGTTGCGGTGAAGCCCGATATCGCCGACCTCAACCTCGCGGTCAGCGTCAAGGAGAAGACTGCTGAAGCCGCGCGCATCAGCGCGGCGGAAGCCATGACACGCGTGCTGTCGGCGCTGAAGGAGCAAGGCCTGGAGTCACGCGACCTGCAGACCCGCTGGGTGTCGCTGCACCCGGTCTACGCGCCCAATACGCCCAACCTGATCGTCGGTTACCAGGTGCAGAATCAGGTGAACGCGCGGGTGCGCGACATTGACAAGGTCGGCGGGATCCTGGACGCCGCGGTCAAGGCCGGCGGCGATGCCGCGCGGCTGCAGGGCCTGGGCTTCGCCATTTCGGATCCGTCGGCCGCCGAAACCAAGGCCAGGGCCCTGGCGACCGCCGACGCCCAGGCCAAGGCCAAGCAATATGCCGAACTGCTGCAAATTACTGTCGGCAAGCCCGTGCGCATCAGCGAATCCACCGGCGGTGCGGCGCCGATGCCCATGGTCGGCCGGTTGCGGATGATGAAGGCGGCCGAGGCGCCGACGCCTATCGAGGCGGGTGAACAGGAAGTCACCGTCAATGTCGATATCGCCTTCGCGATCGAATAGCCTTGCCCGCCGTTGCGGCGGCGCAGGGTGATGGTTTCCCGGTGTCAGGCCCGGGTTTGGGGGCGGTATTGAGATTGAGCGGTACGGGCCGGTTCAGATGTCCGGCGGCAGGCCGACCTGCAGGGCGCGGTTGCGTTCCGCCATTTCGTTGCGAAGCTCCTTGCGCATCTTGGCGGCTTCGCAGAGTTTGCGCTCGGTGTCGGTCGTGATTTCCAGCGGTGGCAGCTTGCACGGCTTGTTGTCGTCACCCAGCGCCACCATCGTGAAGTAGCATGAGTTGGTGTGGCGTTTCTCTTTGCTGTGCAGGTCTTCGGCAATCACCTTGATGCCGATCTCCATGGACGTATTGCCGACATAGTTGACGTTGGCGAGGAAGGTCACCAGTTCCCCCACGCGCAGCGGTTCCTTGAACTGCACCTGATCCAGCGACACGGTGACGCAATACGCCTTGGCGTAGCGTGCCGCGCAGGCGTAGGCCGCCTGGTCCAGCAGCTTCAGCAATGCACCACCGTGGACGTTGCCGGAAAAGTTGGCCATGTCCGGGGTCATCAGGACGGTCATGTACATCGTTTTTTCTTGCTTGCTCATGGTCGCGCCGGCTTGTGGAGGGGACGTGTATTTTCACGATTTTCGGCGCCAAGGCAACGTCTGCACAGCCTCATTTTCATGCTGCGGCGCAGCGAAAGGGTTGACTGGGGGGAGTAGCACCAATAGTCTATCTACTACTAGATAGATTTGGATGGCGCGGCGGCTGTCACGCGTCACGCAGATAAGGGCATGTGATCTGCCCGGAGGTGCGTGGAAAGCTTATGAGCACGGCAGAACAAATTGTCGACATCGCGCAGGAACTGGTCCAGAAGGGTGGCTTCCAGGCTTTCAGTTACCGCGACATTTCCGCGCGCCTGGGCATACGCACGGCCAGCATCCACTACTACTTCCCGACCAAGGCACAGCTTGCCGAGGCGGTGGTGAATCGCGTCCTTCAGGACTTCAAGCAGGCGCTGGACGATATCGATACCTCCGGCGCGGATCCGGACGTCAAGCTCGAAAAGTTCTGCGAAATCTTTCTTGCCACCTTTGGCGAGGGCGACAGGCTTTGTCCCATGTGCATGCTGGCCATGGGACAGGAAACGATCCCGGCGCCGGTCCGGGAAGGGGTACGCGAATTCTGGCAGGACGCGGAATCCTGGCTGCAGGTGCTGATCGAAACCGGGCAGCGTCAGGGGAGATTTCGCGACGGCATCGCCGCAGCGGTGGCGTCGCGAGCGATGCTCGCCTCCGTGGAGGGCGGCATGGTCGCCGCCCGTGCCATGGAAGACAGGACCCGCATGATCGACACGATCGGATTTCTGCGCGACAGCCTCGCCAGGCAATGAAGAAGCGCCGCGCAGACAAGACACGAGGAATTAAGACCCTGATGTTCCGCAAAAACGAAAAAATTGCACGCCGCAAAAACCTGCTCGTTGGCGCATTGCTGGCGGCGGGCATTCTCGCGGCCCGGCCCGACCTTGCCTACACGCCGCCATTCAACCTTGAGGAAGTGGCGCCGGGCAACTACGTTCACCTGGGCAAGCAGGTTCATTTCGAGGACCACGACCACGACGATATTGCCAACATCGGCTTCATCGTCGGCGACAAATGCGTGGCCGTGATCGACACCGGCGGTTCGGTGACCGTGGGCGAGGCCTTGCGCGCCGCCATTCATGAAAAAACCAAGCTGCCCGTCTGTTATGTCATCAACACGCATGTTCATCCCGATCACATACTCGGTAATGTCGCGTTTCGCGATGACAAGCCCGTGTTTGTCGGCAGCGCCACCTTGCCGCCGGCGGTGGCGGCAAACCGCGATTATTTCCTCAAGCAGTTCGGCAAGGATCTGGGTACGGATCCGAAGCCGGACGAAATCATCGCACCGGACAAGCTGGTGAAGATCGGCAAGCCGATGGAACTCGACCTCGGCGGCCGCAAGCTGCTGCTGACGGCCTATCCACCGGCGCATACCACTGCCGATTTGACCGTGCTGGATGAGTCCACCGACACTCTCTGGCTCGGCGATCTCCTGTTTATCGAACGGATCCCCGCCGTGGATGGCAGCGTGAAAGGCTGGCTCAAGGTGATCGATTCACTGGAAAAGCAAAAGCATAAAATTGTAATTCCCGGTCACGGACCGGTCACGCACGACATGCAGGCGGCACTGGCCGATGAGCATCGCTACCTGCAGACACTGGTGGATGGAGTCCGCAAGGTTATCGCGGCCGGCGGCACCATCGAGGATGCCATGGACACAGTCGGCGCCAAGGAGAAGCTTCGCTGGAAACTCTGGGACCAGCACCATCGGCTCAATGTTTCACGGACATTCACGCAACTGGAATGGGAATGAAGGGTCTAATCTTTATCCTTAACGCCTCATGTTTTGCCCATACCGTTATTGAGGTAAATCGAGCAGTACTGGAGGAGGTCTTATGTTTAACAACATGATAAAAGGCGTTTTTTCTGTCCTGGCGCTATGCCTCGCCATTCCGGCGACGGCGGTGCGGGCCGAGCAGTCGCCCATCAACGTCTGGCAGACGCTGATCAAGGACAAGTATTTCAAAGGCGTCAACATCATCGAAGACCATAGCGTCATCGATTTGAAGACGCCATATCGCGCCGAGGATGGCTCCAACATGCCGCTGACCATCACGGCGAAGATCCCGCAGACGCCGGAGCGGTACATCGACAAGATCTACCTGATCGTCGACAAGAACCCGGAACCCCTGATTGGGATTTTTCACCTGACGCCGGAATCCGGCAAGGCCGATCTCGCCATGCGCATTCGCGTCAACGAATACTCCAACGTGCGTGCGATCGCGGTGCTGAACAACGGTGAAACCCACATGGTGACCAATTTCGTCAAGACCAAGGGCGGCTGCTCGGCACCGTTGAGCGTCGGCCTGGAAGATGCCATCAAACGCATCGGCAAGATGAAATTCCGCACGGTCGGCAAGGAACAGCCCGACGATACGGTGATAGGCCAGTTCCTGGTCAGCCATCCTATGATCACCGGCATGCAGCGCGATCTTCAGGGCCAGCTCTGGCCGGCGCATTACATGAAGGCCATCAAGCTGACCTTCAACGGCAAGCTCGTCATGACGGCGCAGACCAGCATCGGCATCAGCGCCGACCCCAGCTTCCGTTTCTTCTTCAAGCCCGGCAAGGGGGGCGTGATGAAGGCGGAGATCGTCGATTCGGACGAATCGAAGACCTACACCCAGGAGTTCCAGGTTGCCGATCCGCAGGCTCCGGCCAACGATCAGGCTCAGAAACTCTAGCCGCCTGTCTGCGATTCCACGTTAGAAAAGGGCGCTTAAAGCGCCCTTTTTCTTTTCGACGGCCGCGACCGGTTGCACCGCAACGGGCCGCCAGCGCCGTCCGCCGTTGTGGTGAGGGAACTGGCACGACGCATTGCCGGTTGCATGCTGTCAAATGCTTGCGCCAGATCGTTCTCCCCCCGGCACATCGAATGCGCGATGCTGTTTGCGTCGTTGCGATTCGGACCGCATCACGAAGTCCGTGTCGGTCTCCAACCGGATGGGGCGGGCGGGGTTGGTTAAGCGCCGTCGAAGCAGGCCGAAAAGCTGATCAGGCAGCGTTGATCCTCAAAGGAGGTGAACGATGTATGGCTGCGGCGATCATTGAGTTCAGAGCGTTTCAGATGCGGACGGACGCCAGGGAGTACGTGCGGCGCCTCGTCGAGTACGGTCATGAATGCGCCTCGCTCTGGTCCATGGACCGTGTCAACAAGGGCGAGGAGCGCATGTTCAAAAAGTACGTAAGCGAGGAAATGCGGCGCAAGGGCTTTGGCGTCTCCTAGTCTGGCAATGCATCACGGACGGCCCGTGGGCGGCCGCACGCGCTCATGGCTTGCATGCGGCCTGCGTTGACATGGCGGCGCATTAAATTGTGCCGGGGAATCTCAGCGTGCCTGGATCTCGCGACAGACCCGCTCCGGGTCAGGGTTAAGTGGCATGTCCCTCGCAGGCCTGTGATGCAGGTGCATAGCCAACGGTGACTCCGGCCAGCGTCAAGACCGGCCGGAGTCACCGTTCCGTCAGGAGGAAGCGGTTTCGGCACGCGTGAGTTTGCTGCACGGCAATATGGGTGCCATCCGGAGTTTTTGCGCTATTTCAAATATCTATGTTACCCGTGGCATAGCGGGTCCTCACGGTTTTCGTGCAAATAAATCGGAAGCCGCACTGGTTTGAGGCGCGCCACGGGCGCGCTTGAGAAGTCCGATGGGTCGCGGCGCCCTGCCCCGGCCGGCTCCATTACGACGGCGGAGGCGGTGGCGAGGCGCAATCCGCGGCCGCGTCGGCCGACGCTAGGCGCTGCGGCGTTGGAGGATGACCTCGGCCCAGTGCGCCGGACCGGTCTGATGCACGGCCTCTCCATTGACGTCGACGGCCACCGTCACCGGCATGTCCTTCACTTCGAACTCGTGGATCGCTTCCATGCCCAGGTCCGCGAAGGCCACCACCCGCGAGGCCTTGATCGCCTTGGAAACGAGATAAGCGGCGCCGCCCACCGCCATGAGATAGACGGCGCGATGCTTGCGGATGGCCTCGATGGCGGTGGGGCCTCGCTCAGCCTTGCCGACCATGCCGAGCAGGCCGGTCTCGGCCAGCATCATCTCGGTGAACTTGTCCATGCGCGTCGCGGTGGTCGGGCCGGCGGGACCGACGACTTCGTTCCGCACCGGGTCGACCGGGCCGACGTAGTAGATGAAGCGGTTGGTGAAGTCGACTCCGTCGGGCAGCGTCTCGCCGGCTTTCAGGAGATCCTGGATGCGCTTGTGGGCCGCGTCGCGGCCGGTCAGCATTCTGCCCGACAGCAGCAATGTCTGGCCCGGTTTCCAGCTCTCGATTTCCTCGCGGGTGATCGCGTCGAGATTGACCCGTTTCGCGGTGGGGCCGGCGTCCCAGGTGATCCTCGGCCAGTCGTCGAGATCGGGCGGCGTCGGACGCGGTC
>CAYVOU010000009.1:0-12624 GCA_964453295.1 uncultured Gammaproteobacteria bacterium | reverse complement strand
ATTTCGAAAAGACGCTCGCCGCCGACAAGGCCTTCGCCACCTGAATACGCCGCAACACCGTCGAGCACAAGGTGACGGGTTACCGCGCAGTGTTCATATCGCTGAAGGCGCCCGGCGAGCCGCCTGGGGACATCACCGCCGACCAGATGGATGCGGTGGCGACGCTGGCGGATGACTTCAGTTTTGGCGAGCTGCGCGCCACCCACGATCAGAACCTGCTGCTCAGCGACGTGCGCGAGCGCGATCTGCACGACTTGTGGCGGGCACTGCAGGCGCAGGATTTGGCGACGGCGAACATCGGTACGCTCAACGACATGATCTGCTGCCCAGGCCTGGACTTCTGCTCACTGGCCAACGCCGGTTCCATTCCCATCGCCAAACAGATCAACGAGCGCTTCAATGATCTCGATTACCTGTACGACCTGGGCGAGATCAAGCTGAAGATGTCCGGTTGCATGAACGCCTGCGGCCACCACCATGTCGGCCACATCGGCATCCTCGGCGTCGACAAGCACGGCGAGGAGTTCTACCAGATCACTCTGGGCGGATCGGCGGAAGACGACGCGGCGCTGGGCGACCGGCTCGGTCCCGCCATCGCCAAGACGGAGGTCGCCGAGACCATTGCCCGCATCATCGACGTGTTCGTGGAAAACCGCGAGGGCGACGAACGTTTCCTGGAATGCTATCGGCGCTTAGGGATCGTGCCGTTCAAGGAACGCGTGTATACCGATGCCGAGGAGTCCGAAAAGCGTAAGGCGGTGGCGTGATGAACGTAATCGATCGTGACAATGCAATCGTGGAAGACGGCTGGCAGCTCGTCGCCGACGATGCGGATCTGCCGGCCGGCGACATCATCGTCAGCATCGAACGCTGGCGGTCGGAGAGCGACGCGCTGAAGGGACGCGACGGGAAGCTGGGGGTGCTGCTGACCGGCGACACGCCACTATCCGACGTTGCCGGCGATCTCGACTGCTTCGCGATGATCGCGCTCGCCTTCCCCAAGTTCAGCGACGGCCGTTGCTTTTCGCACGCGCGCCTGCTGCGCGAGCGCCACGACTACCAGGGCGAGCTTCGCGCCGTCGGTGACGTCCTGCGCGATCAGCTTTTCCACATGCGCCGCTGCGGTATCGATTCTTTCGCCGTGCGCGAAGACCGGGAAATGGAAGACGCGCTGAACGCGTTTCAAGAATTCACCGTGCGTTACCAGAGCGCCGCCGACGGCGCCGAACCGATTTACCGCTACCGCTGATCCCCCCTGAAGCGACTCACGCCGTTCACACCGCCAACAGGGTGATGGACGGCGTGTTCATTTGCGGATCCTGGTGAAACCCCCTGACCAGCAGGATGTACTGACCGGGCTGCGCCAAGTCCAGCTCTTTGGCCGTGCGCCTGGCGATCTGGTTGGGATTGACAGTGCCGACGTCGGCGGCGGCGATCGGCAGCACGCCCCACATCAGGTTCATGCGCCGGCATACCGCCTCGTTGGAAGTGATGCCGACGACCGGTGCCCACGGCCTGGCGGCACTGATGGTGACCGCCGACATTCCGCTTTGCGAGATCACCACGATTGCCCGTGCTTCCATGTCGTAGGCTAATTGCGCCGCGGCATCGGCGATGGCGTCGCCGAAGGCGGTACCGCCCGCTTCCGGCTGTGTGCCGCCGCTCACGCGCAGGTGCCTGCGGTGCCAGTACTGGAAGGCCTCGGTGTGGCGCACGATGCGCTCCATCATCTGCACCGTCGCCACCGGGTGGGCCCCCGCGGCGGTTTCCCCTGACAGCATCACCGCGTCGGCGCCGGATGCCACGGCGTGAGAGACATCGGTCACTTCGGCGCGAGTCGGTCGGGCGTGTTCGATCATCGATTCCAGCATTTGCGTCGCGACGATGACCGGCTTGTTCATGGCGCGGGCGCGGTCGATGAGCTGGTGTTGAGCAATCGGAACCTGCTCCGGATGCAGTTCGACGCCTAGATCGCCGCGAGCCACCATGATTGCATCGGTGGCATTGAGGATGGCGGCGGCGTTCTCCAGCGCCTCGGGCTTTTCGATCTTGGCGATGATGCCCGCGTCATGGTTCGACTCGCGTATCAGTTCGCGCAGGTCGGCCAGGTCGTCGGCCCGGCGCACGAAGGACAGGGCAAGGAAGTCGACGCCGAGATCCAATGCGAAGCGGGCGTCGTCATGATCCTTGGCTGTCAGCGACGGCGCCGAGACGTTGACCCGGGGCAGGTTGATGCCTTTGTGATCTTTGAGCGTACCGCCGTGGACGATCCGGCACAGCACCTCGGTGCCGGCGACGCTCTCGACTTCCAGTTCCAGGGCGCCGTCATTGAGCAGGATGCGATCGCGCGGATTGACGTCTTTCGACAGCAGTTCGTACTGGGAGGGGATGAGCCAGGCCTCGCCTTCGACGTTGCGCGTGGTGACCGTGACGCGATCGCCGGCGATCAGTTCGATTTGGCCGTCCCGGAATTTGCCGACGCGTATCTTCGGACCGCAAAGATCGGCGAACACCGCGATGTGCTGCTTCAGCTCCGCGGCGACCGTCCGCACGCGCT
Source organism: uncultured Gammaproteobacteria bacterium (assembly GCA_964453295.1). Classification (GTDB taxonomy): domain Bacteria; phylum Pseudomonadota; class Gammaproteobacteria; order JAJPIJ01; family JAJPIJ01; genus CAYVOU01. The sequence continues at coordinate 10,067 of CAYVOU010000009.1, read as the reverse complement.
CGTAGACGGTCCGGTGGCCGTCATGATCGCCGTGCGACATGTTCAGGCGGACGACGTTAACGCCGGCTTGTATGAGCCGGCGTATCGTTTCGACATCCGAGGAGGCCGGACCCAGGGTGGCGATGATCTTGGTGCGCCGATACTTGAGCAGGTCCAACTCCGTCACGATCGGCATCAACGCATCTCCCATGCCAGGCAGTGTTCAAATCATTTTCGCACAGCCTTGCGTCTTTTCGTGGGTTCCGGCAACGCGATGGCAGCCACCTCGTCGAAATGGCCGACGAAATGCGCCTTGATGCCCTTGCGCACGTGGTCGGGGAGTTCGCGGAAATCACGCTGGTTGGCCTCCGGCAGGATCACCTCGCGCAGACCGATACGCCGGGCGGCAACCATCTTTTCGCGGATGCCGCCCACCGGCAGCACCCGTCCGGTGAGCGTGAGTTCGCCGGTCATCGCCAGCGGCCTCGCCACCTTGTGGCCGCGTGCCAGCGACAACAGGGCTGTCGCCATGGTGATGCCGGCGCTGGGGCCGTCCTTGGGCGTCGCGCCCTCAGGGACGTGCAAGTGGATCATGGCCTGATCGAAGAAACCCGGATCGCCGCCGAACATCTCGGAATGTGCGGAAATGTAGCTGTAGGCGATCTCGGCGGATTCCTTCATGACGTCGCCGAGCATGCCGGTGAGCTTGAAGCCGCGGGTCTTGGCGTGGACGCGGTTGGCCTCGACGTTCAGGGTGGCTCCGCCCAGTGCCGTCCAGGCCAGGCCGGTGACCACGCCGACCCCGCCGGTCTTGGCCTCGGGGCGGAAGAACGGCTGGCCCAGGTATTCCTCCAGGTTCTGAACGCCGACGCGCAGCCGTTCGCCGGGTTTCCGGATCAGCTTGACCGCCGCCTTGCGGATGATGCGCGAGAGCTGTTTCTCGAGGTTGCGCACGCCGGCCTCCCGGGCATAGCCCTCGATCACCTGCCGCAAGGCGGAATCGGTGAGGGTGAGCTGGCCGCTGCGTATCCCGGCGCGTTCCAGCTGTCGCGGCCACAGGTGTTTGCGGGCGATCACCAGCTTTTCGCTGGCGATGTAGCCTGCCAGCCGGATGGTCTCCATGCGGTCGAGCAGCGGTCCCGGGATGGTGTCGAGCTGGTTGGCGGTGCAGATGAACAGCACTTTCGACAGATCGAAGCGCAGGTCCAGGTAATGGTCCAGGAAATCGCGGTTCTGCTCCGGGTCCAGCACCTCCAGCAGGGCGGAGGCCGGGTCGCCGTGATAGGACATGCCGATCTTGTCGATCTCATCCAGCATGATCACCGGATTGGCGGTGCCGCATTCACGCACGGCCTGGATGAACTTGCCGGGCATGGCGCCGATGTAGGTGCGGCGATGACCCTTGATCTCGGCCTCGTCGCGCATGCCGCCGACGCTGAAACGGTAGAATTCGCGGCCCAGCGCCTCGGCGATGGAGCGGCCGATCGAGCTCTTGCCGACACCAGGCGGTCCGACCAGCAGCAGGATCGAGCCGGCAATCTCGCCTTTCAGCGTGCCGACGGCCAGGAACTCGATGATGCGCTGCTTCACGTCATCGATGCCGGAGTGGTCACGGTTCAGGACCCTGCGGGCGCGCTTCAGATCCAGATTGTCCCGGGAATACTTGCCCCAGGGCAGGTCGCTGAGTGCGTCGAGGTAGTTGCGGGTGACGCCGTACTCCGGCGAGCCCGGCTCCAGCAGGGAGAACTTCTGCATCTCGTCGTCGATCCGGCGCTGCGCGTGCTCGGGCAGGGTCAGGCCTTCCAGCCGCTTGCGGAATTCATCGAGCTCGACGGTCTTGTCATCTTTGGAGATGCCAAGCTGGCTCTGGATCTCTTTCAGCTGCTGATGCAGGAAGAAGGTACGCTGCTGCTCCGACATCTTCTCCTCGACGTTCTGGCGGATCTGCGCCTGCACGCCCGCGACGTGCAGCTCGCGCTGCAGCAGCGCCAGCACCTTCTCCATGCGCTTTAGCAGCGGGAACGTGGCGAGCACGTCCTGCAGCTCCTCCGGCGAAGCGCTGGTCAGGATGGCCGCGAAATCGGTCAAGGGCGCCGCGTCGTCGACGTTGAAGCGTTCCACGAATGCCTTCAACTGCTCCTTGTAGAGGGGATTGAGCGGCAGCAGCTCGCGGATGATGTTTACGATCGCCAGCGCGAAGGCGCGTTGCTGGTCGGCATCCTCCATCGGTGATTCCGGATATTCCACTCGCACGAGGTAGGGTGGTTTGTCTGTCAGCCACTCGACGATGCGGAAGCGCTTGATGCCATCGGCGATGAAATTCACTTTGCCGTCGCCACGTCCGGGGTTGTGGATCCTTACGACGGTGCCCACGTCCGCGAATTCGGCGGGCAGGGGCAGGTGGTCGGCGGGATGGGGCGCCAGCACCAGGCCGATGATGTGGTTGGTGGTTTCGAGTGCGCGCTCGATGGTCGGTCCCCAGTGCTCCTCCTGGGTGAGGATCGGCACGGTCTGGGCCGGGAAAAACGGACGGGCGCCGACGGGCAGCAGCAGCAGCTTGTCTGGCAGCAGGTCCTCCAGCCTTGCGGGCATGGTCTCAATCCGCGGAGACCGCGGATCATCGTTGGAATCTTCTCGTTTTTGCCTGCTCATGGTTCAGTTCCCTGCCATTTGGCGGATGCAGTTTGTTGTCAGGGCACCAGGCGGATGTCGCACGCATGCGAGGTTCGCCTGGCAAAGGGAGGTGTCGCCGTGGATCAAACACGCAGGTGCCTGATTTAACGGAGAAGAGCCGCCATGCGGCTCGGGCCCGGCGTTGCCGCGCTCATTTGCGGTCTACGCCGCAGGGTGTCCCTCAAGGGAAGATGGGGACATGGCGGTTGCGTTCAAGGGGCGGGGCGCGGCGGCCCGGCGTCGCACTCAATGCGACGGGGCCGGGGTGGTCTTGCCCATGGTATTGAGTTCTTCCAGCGCCTTGCCCTCGGTGACGTCGATCCAGCTGCCGATGATTTGCGGCTTGCCGCTGGGTCCCTGGATCTTTCGGAAGGTATCGCGAACCCAGCAATAGCCGCCTCGCTGATGGTGCACGCGGTATTCGACCACATGTGTCTTCTTCTCGTCGACGGGCGCGGCGCTGAGGCTGTCCCGCCAGCGCTGCCGGTCGTCGGGATGCACGTTCTCGGCCCACAGGGCGCTGTTGTGCAGCACATCGGCGGAACTGATGCCGGTCAGGTTGGCCATGTTGGCGGTGATATAGACGTACTTGTAATGGCCGTCGTCCGCAGTGGCGGTGTAAAGCACGGTGGGGCTGAATTGTACCCATCGGGCGAGGAGGCGGTGCGCCGCTTCCAATTCCTGTACTTTTTCGTAGAGCCGCTGGTTGACCTGGTCCAAAGCCGAGGAGAGGTTGCGTTCGGTGGCGACGACGCGGTAGTGCTCCAGCGCGTCATCGACATAGCGCGGCAGCAGGCTGCTGTCCCAGGGCTTGCGCAGGAAACGGAAAATCTGACCTTCGTGCAGCGCTGACACCGCCACCGACACGTCGGCATGCGCGGTCAGCATGATCGCGACCGTATCGGGGGACTGCGCGTGCACTTCGCGGAGCAGGGTGACACCGTCCATGCCGGGCATCACGTAGTCGGCCACGATCACCGCGAACGGCCCTTCGGTCATCACCTGGCGCAAGGCTTCGCCGCCACTGTGGGCGAAGTAGACGTCATACTTGCCGGCCAGTTGCTGCTCCAGCAACTTCAGGATCTCCTCCTGATCGTCGACGCAAAGGACTTTCCGGCTGACTTCAATCATGATCAACGTCCAATTCTTACTCCTTATTTTGGCGCAAAGAATACCGCAGGAGTGCAGGTTTTGCAGGGGTATTTTTTGTGTCACGCGGCACGATCCCTGCACTATTCCACCGCGGCGGCGCGGCGTTGCCGGGCACGGCTATACTTGCCTGCAGACGTCCGGATTTCACCGGAGATATCAAGGTTTCCCGACAGGAAAATGCCGCGATGGAAGTTGGCGGCGGCAGCCCTTGCAACAGCAGTCCGGCAATGGTGCCGGCAGGGGCTGAACGCGGACTGCATTTGAGCCCGGGACGAGGGCTTTACCTGGATTGGCTCATGAGTCACTCGAATGCATGGGGGGCGTATGGCGAAGACACATAGCAATCGCCGTGGATTTCCGCTGGCGGCCTCGCTGGCCCTGCACAAGGGTGACAGGGCGGAGGCGGTGGGTGTGGTGCGGCGGGAATGGGATGTCGATCCGGCTGCGGCCGAGGCCGCGGTGGATGACTATGCGCGCAGCAATCTCGGCGGATCCATAGCGTCGCCCGCAGCCGCTTCGACGGAAATGTTGCGCAGCCCGGCCTTCATCCGGGCGCTGGTGCTGGACAGCGTTGGCGGGATCGCCGTGGCACTGGGGTTGGCCGCGAAGTTCGCGCATGTCGACATCCTGCCGCCGCCGCTGCGGTTCGAGAACTACGAGTGGGTGTTGATGGGCGGCGGGGTGCTGCTCATGCTGCCCATGGTCGCTTATCTTCTTGGGCGCGCTCAACGCTACGGCAAGTGAAACTCCCCTTCGTCAGGGCGGCGACGACCGGACCTGGCGATAATTCGTGTTGAACCGGCCTTCCATCTGTTATTAAATCCGGGAGGGAGAAGAACGCGGGGGCGGGTTCACGGTGTCGATCAGCAAAACGGTAGTGCCGGCGCGGCAAGCGCCCGTGCGGTACGCGATAGTCAGGCCACTTTTTCGCATTGCGACGCTCCTGATACTGGCGGCGGCGCCGCTGTTCGCAATAGCCCTCCCGACCATGGACCAGGTTCCGCCCGGCAAGGCCCTGCCCATAGACGGCGAGTGGGAAATGACGTTCTACGGCACGCACGTCACCTTCCATATCGAAAAGGGGCGCGCTTATGCCACGACGGCTTACACGGTGGCGCTGCTCAACCCGGTCAAGGTCGGCGAGGTGACCTGCACCAGCTTGCGGTCGAAAGCGGCGGGCCGCTACGTCGGCTACGACCTGGTCATGTCCGGAAAATGGCTGGGCACCTTGCAGGCGGACGGCACGCTCAAGATCCGCATCAGGGGTGCGCTGGCCAATGTCAACGTCGATGCGAAGGCGCTTAAGCTGGACAACCCTGCCTGGTTTCAAAAGGAGCTGGCGGCGGCGGGGAAGGGTGAAGATCGGCCACCGACCGCCGCGCCGGCAGCGGGCAAGGACTGAGCGAACCTTGGCTCAACGGCCGTCGCGGTCCTTAAGCCTTTCAATCGATCAGGCCGGTTTGTGGATTAACAAAAAGGTCGAGATCTTTTTCAAGGTGGAAGTACAGATGCAAACATCATCCTTAAAGTGCCACGCATTCCAACTCATAGTCGGCCTCGCGTCGTTTCTGGTGTTGGGCGTGGCATCGACGGTCGTGCACGCTGCCCTGCCCACCAAGGCGCAAGTGCCGGAGACCGCGGCGCTGCCCATCGACGGAGAATGGGAATCGACGATCTGGGGCCAGCGTCTGACTTTTCGCCTGGAAAAGGGCCGCTGGTACGCCACCACGCCTTATACGGTCGCGCTGCTTTGGCCGGTCCACGTCGGTGACGTGGTCGTCAAAAACGTTCGGTCCCCCGCTGCCGGAAAATACGTGGGCTATGACATCGGGCTGTCCGGGACATGGACCGCGAAGTTGTTGCCCAACGGCAACCTCAAGATATATACGAACGGTACACTGATTAAGCTGAATGCAATTGACAAACCGTTGTCCCTGGACAATCGGGCTTGGTACAACAAAGAAATTGCCGCGATCAGGGCGGGCAACGACACACGGCCGACCACACCGCCGATCGCCGCCGTGGCGCCGCCGCAAGGCGGCCAGGCGGGGGCGCCCGCACTGCCGCCGGCGCCCGCGACGGGTGCCCCGGCACTGCCCGCGCAGCCGCCGACGGCAACCGCGTCGCCGGGCAAGATCGATCTGGACACGGCGGCGGACGCCGAATACCCGGGCAAGGTCAAGGTCTGTCTTTCCAACATGAGCCAGTCCGGTTCCTGGGAAGGCCTGGGCATCAACTCGAAACCCGGGTCCTGGACCATCGAGGCCGACGGCGTCGGCGCCTGGACCTGCACCGACGCGGAGCCCGAGCCCACGACCATCCGGTTCTTCCGCGCCGACGGTCATGGCAACAAGACCGACGTGCTGACCAAGGACTACGATCTGACCCATTACGCCAATCAGCGCATCACCTTTACCTGGTCCGATTAGGCGGCCATTCAAATGAACTGCCGATCGGGGTGCGGCGCCTGCTGTATCGCGCCTTCCATTTCATCGCCGATCCCGGGCATGCCGGCCGGCAAGCGCGCCGGCGAGCGCTGCGTGCAGCTGACCGTGGATCAGCAATGCCGGCTATTCGGCCATCCGGACCGGCCGGAAGTATGTACTGCGTTCGCGCCATCGCCGGACATGTGCGCGGACGATCGCAACCAGGCCATCATCTGGCTGACCGCATTGGAGCGGGCAACCTTGCATTGAGCACGAGACCATGCACACAAGGCGACGCGGGCTGCTGATGACAGCGGATGAATCATGCAATTCCGGAATTACGACGCCGCGACGTTTTGTTGCAGTTGAAAGGCGGTTTGCCTGCTACATTAACCGGATGTGCAGGTATCGCCGCCGAACCGAACACTTGATACGACCCGACTCGATGCCCGGGATCCGATGAGGCGGCGCCTGCATATCTGGCCGCGCTCCCTCTTCGGCCGCAACGTCCTGTTGATCCTCGCCATCATCGTCGTCGGTCAGCTGGTCACCATCGTGGTTTTCCTGCAAGTCATACAGAAGCCACGCGCCGTGGAGCTGGCGGATATCGCCGCCGCGCACATCAAGGCGCTCGGCGCCTCGCTGTTGCAGCTGCCGCCCTACACGCGCGACACCTACATCGAGAAGCTCAACAATGTCGAAACGGTGCAGATTGAAACCAAGTCCGGCCGCCCGCAAGCCGGCGCGCTGCCGATGGTTCCCGCCATGCGCTATTTCCTGGACGCGCTGACCGACAGGCTGGGCGGCGAGGGCAACGTGATCTGGCAGAACGGATCCCCGCCGGTGATCTGGCTGCGTATGCCGGTCGGCGAAGAAACTTACTGGGTGCGCATGTCCACGCGGCGGTTTCAGCCGCTGATCTCCGCGCTTTGGGTGGAGATTTCGCTGGTGATGAGCGTGCTGGCGATGTTGTGCGCCTACCTCATCCAGCGGCGCCTGAACCGGCCGCTGCGACAACTGGCGACGGCCGTCGAAAGGGTGGGCGCCGGCGACTTCAACGCGCCGTTGTCCGAGGACTTGCCCACCGATCTCGTCCCGGTCGGTCGCAGCTTCAACACCATGGCCAACCGCCTTGCCCGCATCGACGCCGAGCGCGGCGTCATGCTTGCCGGCGTTTCGTATGATCTGCAAATGCCGCTCGAGAACTTGCGCCGGGAACTGGAACAGCTGACAGGCACCGCCGCCGCGGCCCTGAAAAGCAAGATGACCGAGCGGATCGACGAAATGAACCTCATCCTCGGACAGTTCGTGGAGTTCGCGGGCCGCGACAGCGACGAAGCGGTCAGCGTCGCCGATCTTAATGTGCTGATCCACGAGCTGGTGACTGACTTCGCGCGCCAGGGTGATTTGTTCCACAAGGAACTCGAGCCACTACCGCCGCTGGAGTCGCGGCCGATGGCCATGCGTCGGTTGATCGGCAACCTGATGCAGAACGCGGTTCGTCATGCCGGCACGGGCCTGGAGATCCATACCCGGCATGTCGACGACAAGGTCGAGATCAGCGTGCTCGATCGCGGTCCCGGCTTGCCCGCCGATCAGCTTGAACGCATCAAGCAGCCCTTCACCCGCCTCAACGAGGCCCGCAACAGCGCACCCGGCGCCGGCCTGGGCCTTGCCATCGCCGACCGCGTCGCACGCCTGCATGGCGGTGAGCTGATCCTGCTGCCTCGCGACGGCGGCGGCCTGGAAGCCAGGGTGGTGCTCCCCGCCTGATTGCGTTAAATGTGAGGGTCGCTTGACCGAATGGCGATTGCGGCGAAAAATCAGGCCTGTATTGACCATGGGCCGAAGCACCGCGCTTCCGCAGCCGGCAGAGGGATCGTGATATGGCGCAGTGGGACAGAACCCGATCCGCGAATGCCTCTTTGAAGACTGCTTTGCCGCCCGCCGTCGCGGCAGTCGGGATGCTTGCCATCACACTGCTTGCCGGCTGCAGCAAGCCCGACATCACCGCCGAGCACGCGCGGTTGAAGGTCAACTACGCCGTCTACAACCTGTTCCACACCCTCCTTGAGCAATACAGCCCCGACGACAAGCGACGGGCGGCTTTGCTCGATAGCGAGTACGCGTGGATGAAGCAGCGTGAGACCAAGTGCGGCAGCGGCAAGACCCTTGATGCAAATTGCGCGGCGCGCGAGGACAAAGAGCGTCTGAAGGAGCTCCAGGTCAAAACGTTCCTCGTCTTAATGCGCAGCGGCCCTGCCGCTGCGGGCGGCACGCAGGGCAAGCCGGCATTGTTCGCGAACCTGCCGTTCGCGCCGGTGCTGGCGGCCAGTTCTCCGCAGGGCGACACGCTGACGGTGATCGGCGCCACCGGGATGGCCATTCTCGATACGGTTGGCGGCAAGCAGCGACTGAAGGAAAAGCTCAACCAGCGCTACGGGCGGATTGAGTACTCCGCCAACGGGCGAGTCGTCATGATTGCACCGGGCGAGCAAGGCAAGGCACCGGTTCGGTTCTACGATACGGCCACCGGAGTAAAATTGTTATCGGTCGATCCGGCAAGCACGTCGGCCTGGCTTGGCGGCGACGGGCGTTTTCTCGCGCAGGTCGACCCGGATGCCGGCAATCGCCTCGCGATCCGCGACGTCACCACGGGTGCGGTGGTGGGTGAGGTCACGGGGGATTCCGGTCCGCAATCGGCGCGGATATCCGCCATCGCCGTCGATGCTGAAAGTCGCCGCGTTGCAACCGTCGCAGGCGGTGTCGTCACGCTTTACGAAATCAAACGCAACGCCGACGGCGCCAAGCCCGCCGTGACGTTGCAAAGCGTCGCGCAGAACGCCAGCGAGGCCACCAACGCGAAATACCGCCAAGCAACCGACATCGCCTTTTCCCGGAACGGCAAACAACTTTACGTGCTGGCCGGCCGCAACGACGCCGTCCTGACCTACGCCGTACCGACGCCAGGTCCGCCCGACGTGCTCGATCCCGGGGATGACACCGGCACGATCCGTCCCGTGGTCAATTTGGTGCCGCGGCGTGACAAAGTGGTCATTACCGCCGACAACAGCAATCGTCCGCAGGACTATCCCAAGGCATTCATCGTCGACCTCGATGCCATGCGTTACGCGCCTTTGCCGAAATCCGCCGAGGTTCCGTTTCAGGGCGCGTTCCTGGCGGCGCCCATCGGCAGCACCGGCATGACGGCGTACCTCAGCGGCCAAGAGGTTTGGACGGCGCCCTCGCCGCCGAATGATCAGTACCGGCCATTCAGCCCCGGCGTCCTGACCGGCCCGAAGGTGAACGTCGAGGGTGACTACCAGGTGCAGGCAATCGGCGTCGCGAAAGGCCTACCCGCCAAGGGCGGCGGTCGCATTACCGGCGACGCGACCATTGTCGAGGTTCACGTGCGGAAAACCGAGAAAGCGCAGGTCCTGGTCCTGTCCTCCCACAAGCCGGTCATCTGGCTGGTCGACGCCCCGGCCGGCAACGTCCGGCACATCCTGGTCTCCGGGCAGGGCGGAAGCCGCGCCTTCGGCCTGAAGCACGTGAAGCAGACCAACATCGGCCGCGCCTGGGCCTACGACCGGCGTGGCAGCGGCTACCGTCAGCTGAACGCCGAGGTACAACGCTGCCTGGGCCGGGGCATAGACAATTTCCAGGGCGAGCAGAGCACCGGACTGTTTTCAGTGGGGGATTTCGTTGCGGAAGACGACGATACGTCCATCGCCGCAACAGCGGCTCGACCGGAAATGAATCAAAACAGTTCACAGGAGCCAATGAGCGGCAATCCCGACGCATTAAACCGCGCGAACGAGGCCGGACAAAAAGCGC
>CAYVOU010000008.1:7975-12877 GCA_964453295.1 uncultured Gammaproteobacteria bacterium | reverse complement strand
CAGGATCTCGTTGCGTTTCTTCTCTCCGCCGGAGAAGCCTTCGTTGACCGCCCGGCCGAGGAAGCTTTCATCCATCTGCACCAGCTTGAGCTTTTCCTTGATGAGCTTCAGGAATTCCATGGCGTCGTACTCATCCAGGCCACGGTGCTTGCGCACGGCGTTGACAGCCGCTTTCAGCAGATACACGTTATTGACGCCCGGGATCTCGATCGGGTACTGGAAGCCGAGGAACAGTCCTTCGCGGGCACGCTCTTCCGGTGCCATGTCCAGCAGGTCCTTCCCAAGAAACGCGACCGTGCCGGCACTGACGTTATAGCCGTCGCGCCCGGTGAGTACGTTTGCCAACGTGCTTTTCCCGGAGCCGTTGGGTCCCATGATGGCGTGCACTTCGCCGGCACGCACGGACAGATCGAGGCCGCGCAGAATGTCCGTGCCTTCGACACCGGCGTGCAGGTCTTTTACTTCGAGCAGGGTTTCTTTACTCATTGTTCTGTCAAATCACCTTTTGAAATCGTAGTCCGCTAGCCGACCGCGCCCTCGAGGCTGACGCCGAGCAGCTTCTGCGCCTCCACGGCGAACTCCATGGGCAGTTCCTTGAACACTTCGCGGCAGAAGCCGTTGACGATCATGTTGACGGCGTCCTCCTCGGAGATGCCACGCTGGCGGCAGTAGAACAGCTGGTCCTCGCTGATCTTCGAGGTGGTCGCCTCGTGCTCGACACTGGCGCTCGGGTTCTTCACCTCAATATATGGAAAGGTATGCGCGCCACAGCGATCGCCCATCAACAGCGAGTCGCACTGGGTATAGTTGCGCGCGTTCTCGGCACTCTTGCCGATCCGGACCAGGCCGCGATAGGCGTTCTGACCGCGGCCGGCGGAGATGCCCTTGGATATGATCGTACTGCGGGTGTTGCGGCCGATGTGGACCATCTTGGTGCCGGTATCGGCCTGCTGGCAGTTGTTGGTCAACGCCACCGAGTAGAATTCTCCCACCGAGTTGTCGCCGGTCAGGATACAGCTCGGGTACTTCCAGGTGATGGCCGAACCGGTCTCGACCTGGGTCCAGGAGATCTGCGAATTGTCGCCGCGGCACTCGCCCCGCTTGGTGACAAAGTTGTAGATGCCGCCACGGCCGTTCTCGTCGCCCGGGTACCAGTTCTGCACCGTCGAGTACTTGATGCGTGCATCCTTCATGGCAACCAGCTCCACGACGGCGGCGTGCAGCTGGTTCTCGTCGCGCATCGGCGCCGTGCAGCCTTCCAGGTAGCTCACGTAGCTGCCTTCCTCGGCAACGATCAGGGTGCGTTCGAACTGACCGGTCTTGGCGGCATTTATACGGAAATAAGTGGACAGTTCCATGGGGCAGCGCACGCCCTTGGGCACGTAGCAGAACGAGCCGTCGGTGAACACCGCCGAGTTGAGTGCCGCATAGAAATTGTCGCCGCTGGGCACGACGCTGCCCAAGTGCTGGCGCACCAAGTCCGGATGCCGTTCGACGGCCTCGGAGAACGAACAGAAGATCACCCCGGCCTCGGCCAGCTTCTCCTTGAAGGTGGTGGCGACCGAGACGCTGTCGAAGACGGCGTCGACGGCGACGCCGGCCAGCATCTCGCGCTCGCGCAGGGGAATGCCCAGCTTCTCGTAGGTCTCAAGCAGCTTGGGGTCGACTTCGTCGAGGCTCTTGGGCGCGTCCTTGCGGCTCTTCGGGGCCGAATAATAGGAGATTGCCTGGTAATCGATAGGCGGATAGTGCACGTGCGCCCAGGCCGGGACCGGCATGGTCAGCCAGTGTCGGAACGCATTCAGGCGCCATTCCAGCATCCATTCCGGTTCGTTCTTTTTCGCCGAAATGAACCGGATGATGTCTTCGTTCAAACCGGGTGGGACGGTGTCCGCTTCCAAATCGGTGTAGAAGCCGGCGCTGTAGTCCCGCTTGATGAGGGCCTCGACGGGCTCGGTGCCGTTCGCCATGATCCTTTAGCTCCGCTGGTGTTTGCCGGCTAGACGGTGAAGCTCTCACCGCAGCCGCAGGTGGCTTTCACGTTAGGGTTGTTGAACTTGAAGATCTCGTTCAGGCCTTCGCGAACATAATCGAGTTCCACGCCCTGCAGATAATCCAGGCTGTCGCGGTTGACGACCAGCTTCACACCGTTCGATTCGAACACCTGGTCGTCCTCGCTGACGCCGTCGGCCGGCTCAACAACATAGGAGTATCCGGAACAGCCGGTCTTGCGCACACCCACGCGCAACAGATCGGACTTGCCGGCAAGAAAACGCTTCACATGTTCGGCGGCGCGTTCGGTCAGGTTGATAGTCATCTGGTCCATCCTCAATGCTTCACTACGATAGGCACGACCGTTCGGTCGCCGTCCTGCGGTGGCCGTGCGGCGGTCTCCCCATCGCGCACTTGAATCAACTGTTCGAGACTGATGCTGTCGAGAAACCCCTTGATCTCGCGGCTGAGATCTTCCCAGAGGTCATGGGTCAGGCAGCGTTTCGAATCGTGGCAGTTGCGCTGACCGTTGCAGCGCGTCGCGTCGACCGGCTCGTCCACGGCCGCAATCACCTCGGCCACGGATACTTCCGCCGCCGCCCTGCCCAGGCGGTAGCCGCCTCCGGGACCGCGTGCGCTGCTGACGAGACCCTGGCGCCGCAAGCGGGTGAACAGCTGCTCGAGGTAAGCCAGCGATATTCCCTGGCGCCCGGCGATGTCGGCCAGCGCAATCGGGCCGTCATCCTGGTGCAAGGCCAGGTCGACCATCGCCGTGACCGCGTAACGTCCGCGGGTAGTCAGTCGCATGTACGCACTCCTACCGCATCGCAAAAGCGAGATTTTAGGGTCGCGAAGAATCCCATAACTTACCTTTTTAGTCAACTATTGCGGGGATGAGTTCAATGCCGCGGATGATCCAGAAAAGCCCGTATTGTCGGTAACTTGCGAACCCGGCACATGGTCGCGCTGCTGCGTTGCACAAAGGCAGGTGCCCTGGGGTTACTCGGGATTGGCACGGTCCTTTTTATCGGGGTCGAATGCCTCGGAGACTTTCATGCCGTCCTCTTGCTGATGCTTCTGCATGGCATCGAGCCGCTCCTCCAGACCGTGGACGTGATCCAGCAGCGAATTGATGGCGTTGCTCAGCGGGTCGGGCATGTCCTGCGTCGCGCCATAGGCGTCGAAACCGATGCGTTTTGCCATTTCCTCGCGCCGACGGACCTTGTCCTGCTTGGGCGTGACGATGTTGCCGGGGACGCCCACGACGCTGGCACCCGGCGGCACATCCTTTACCACCACGGCATTGGAACCGACCCTGGCGTTGGTACCGATGGTGATGGGGCCCAGGATCTTGGCGCCGGCCCCGACCACGACATTGTCCTGCAGGGTCGGATGCCGCTTGCCTTTCTGCCAGCTGGTGCCGCCCAGCGTGACACCGTGGTAAATCGTCACGTCATCGCCGATCTCGGAGGTTTCGCCGATCACCACACCCATGCCGTGATCGATGAAAAACCGCCGACCGATATGCGCACCCGGATGGATCTCGATGCCGGTCAAAAACCGCCCGATATGGGACAGCATCCGCGCCGCCCATTTGAAGCCAGCCTGCCAAACCCGATGGCTCAGCCGATGCAGCAGGATGGCGTGCAGGCCCGGATAGGTGGTCAGCACCTCAAAAGCGGTGCGGGCCGCCGGGTCGCGCTCGAAGACGCAGGTGATATCTTCTCTGAGAGTCTGGAACATGGCGGTCGATGTGGCCGGAAGGCGCGTCGCGTTTGTCAAATGGCCTTTTATTCTAGCAGCTTGGAGCCATTTCCTGCTGCAGCGCCGCGGGCGGACGCGCGGTCGCTTGTACAAGCTCGCCGAATTGCCGAAGATTGACGGTCATGAAACGGCAGGGGGCGCCCGGCGCGCCGCGACGCCGGACGTTTGCTTAATTATATTTATTGACGGGATACCGGCATGACCACGCAATCCGATCAGGACCACAAACCCAGCATGTTGCAGACGGCGGGCAGCGTGATCTCCGCCGCCCTGGGTGTGCAGAGCACAAAAAACCGCGAACGCGACTTCCGCAAGGGCAGCCCATCACGGTTTGTGATCATGGGAATCATCGGCACCATCCTTTTTATCCTGACGGTTGCCATGGTGGTGCGTCTGGTATTGAAGTCAGCGGGCGTGTAGCCCCGTTGCGAGGCCCGGAAGGATTGCACACAATTACAAGGAAAATTGGCTATTTACGTGCAATTCATCTACCATTATTTCGGTTACGGCGGGGGCCCGATTCGGACATGTCGAAGTCCGCGGCGACCGGTTGGGACACCCGGTATCCTGGCGCATAATTTAACTTAAGTCGTTAAACGGCATCTCCCCCAGCTGGCGGGTCCAGATTTGATAGGCTAAAGATGGCTGTTACCAGCAACAAGGTTCCATTGACCGGCCTCGCGCGCCGGCTCGTTCTGGACGGCCTGCTCTCGGAGCAGGACGCTCAGAATGCATTTCAGAACTCCCTGGACCGGAAGGAGCCGCTGGTTTCCAGCCTGGTCGAGAACAAGCTGGTCCATAGTCGAGACATCGCCCATGCCGCCTGCATGGAATTCGGCGTACCGCTGGTCGACATCGGCACGATCGACATCGATCCCGACGTCGTCAAGCTCGTCAAGGAAGACATCATCCGTCGCCACCATGCGCTGCCGCTCCACAAACGTGGCAATCGCCTCTTCGTCGCGGTTTCCGATCCGACCAACATCAAGGCGCTGGACGAGATCCGGTTCCACGTCGGCGGCAGCACTACCGAGCAGGTGCTGGTGGAGGAGGACAAGCTCGCCAAGGCTATCGACAACGCCCTCGAGGCGGCCGATACCAGCCTCGGCGACATGGCGGAGTCGGATTTCGACAACCTCGACGATC
>CAYVOU010000008.1:268-7965 GCA_964453295.1 uncultured Gammaproteobacteria bacterium | reverse complement strand
CGGTGCCGACGAAACTGACCGGAAAGCTGAAGAGGCCGAAGTCGACGACGCGCCAGTGGTCCGTTTCGTCAACAAAGTCCTGCTCGATGCCATCAAGAAAGGCGCTTCCGACCTGCACTTCGAGCCCTACGAGAAGTTCTACCGCGTACGGTTCCGCATCGACGGCGAATTGATGGAAATGGCCAAGCCGCCAGTCGCGCTCGCCAACAAGATTGCAGCGCGCATCAAGGTCATGTCGCGCCTGGACGTGTCCGAACGCCGCGTGCCGCAGGACGGTCGTATCAAGCTGAAGTTGTCCAAGAACAAATCCATCGATTTCCGTGTCAGCACCTGTCCGACCCTGTACGGGGAAAAGACGGTGATGCGTATCCTCAATTCCGATGCCTCGGCGCTCAGCATCGACAGTCTCGGGTACGAGGACTTCCAGAAAGAACTGTTCTTGGAAAACCTCAAGAAACCCTACGGCATGTTCCTGGTCACGGGCCCGACCGGCAGCGGCAAAACCGTGTCGCTCTATTCCGGCATCAACATCCTCAATACCATCGACGTCAACATCTCCGCGGCGGAGGACCCGGTGGAAGTCAACTTGCCCGGCGTCAACCAAGTGCAGGTTGACGAAAAAACCGGCATGACCTTCCCCAAGGCGCTGAAGTCATTCCTGCGTCAGGATCCGGACATCATCCTCGTCGGCGAGATCCGCGACATCGAAACCGCCGGTATCGCCGTCAAGGCGGCACAGACCGGTCACATGGTGATGTCGACCCTGCACACCAACGACGCGCCGCAAACGCTGACCCGCCTCATCGACATGGGGGTCGCGCCGTTCGCGGTGGCCACCAGCATCAACGTGATCACCGCGCAACGACTGGCCCGCAAGCTCTGCACCACTTGCAAGGAAGTGGTCGATATCCCGGCCGACGCATTGATCAAGGAAGGTTTCACCGAAGAACAGGTTGCCAAGGGATTCAAGGTATACAAGGCGGTCGGTTGCGACGCCTGCAATGGCGGGTACAAGGGGCGAACCGGCCTGTATCAGGTGATGCCGATCTCCGATGCCATGAGGCGACTGATTATGGCCGGGTCCAATGCCATCGAACTGGCGGATCAGGCGGGGAAGGAAGGCATTCCCAATATCCGGCAATCGGCCCTCAAAAAAGTCATGGACGGCATCACCAGCCTGGAAGAAATCAACGCAGTCACGATGGAGTAGCGTATGGCGGAGCAGGCGATAAAGTCGAACATGTTCCAGTGGGAGGGCATGGATCGCCATGGGAAGAAAGTCAAAGGTGAGATGTCCGGCACCTCCGACGCGCTGATCAAAGCCACGCTGCGCCGGCAGGGCATCAGTCCCCTTAAGGTCAAGAAAAAACCCAAGCCGCTGTTCGGCGCCGGCAAGAAAAAAATCACCACCAAGGACATTACCGTTTTCAGCCGTCAGCTGGCCACCATGATGTCAGCGGGCGTGCCGCTCGTGCAATCGTTCGAGATCGTCGGGCGGGGTCACGAAAACAAGAGCATGCAGGACCTGATCATGGACATAAAGGGCAGCGTGGAAGCCGGCGGCACGCTGGCAGAGGCCCTGGGGAAACATCCGCTGCAATTCGACGAACTCTTCGTCAACCTGGTCACGGCCGGTGAACACGCGGGTATCCTGGAGAGCATTCTTCACAAGCTGGCGACCTATCTGGAAAAGACCGAGGCGCTGAAGTCGAAAATCAAAGGTGCGCTGTTCTACCCGACGGCGGTCGTCGTGGTGGCGTTCATCATTACCGCCATTCTCATGATCTTCGTCATCCCGCAGTTCCAGAGCCTCTTCAGCAGCTTTGGCGCCGACCTGCCGGCGTTAACCAAGCTGGTCATCAGCATTTCCCAGGTCTTCCAGGACTACTGGTGGGCCATCTTCGGCGGCATCGCGGCGGTCGTTGTCGGTGCACTTGAGGCGAGGAAACGATCCCCGAAAGTCGCCCACGCCGTCGATCGCTTTTCACTGAAAATTCCGGTTGTCGGAGAAATCCTAGAAAAATCCGCGATCGCCCGATTTTCCCGCACCCTGGCCACCATGTTCGCCGCGGGTACGCCGCTGGTCGAGGCCATGGCGTCCGTCGCCGGTGCCTGCGGCAACATCGTCTTTTACAATGCCACGATGAAAATGCGCGACGAGGTTGCCACAGGCACGCAGTTGCAGGTCGCGATGCGAGAGTCCGGTATCTTTCCCAACATGGTGATCCAGATGGTGGCCATTGGCGAAGAATCCGGCTCCCTCGACGCCATGCTGAGCAAGGTGGCCGACTGGTACGAACAGGAAGTCGACGATTCGGTGGAAGCTCTCACCAGCCTGCTCGAACCGGTCATCATGGCCGTGCTGGGTGTCCTCATCGGCGGCTTGGTCGTGGCCATGTACCTGCCTATCTTCAAGATGGGCCAGGTCGTCTGAGCACAGGATCTTCGCCGCCGTGTCCGGCGGCACCAAACACCTATCGTCATCGGTGGTTTTTTCGCTGCCGCCGGTGGGGCTTGGTCGCACCGGGTGTGGACCGTTCAGAACCGCAATCTTAATGCGCGCCACCGTTTCCGATGAACCTGCTTGATACCCTGCATAGCAACCCAGCCTTCTTCGTCTTCTGCATGACATTGCTGGGCCTGGCGGTCGGCAGTTTCCTCAATGTCGTCATCCACCGGCTGCCGATCATGCTGGAGCGGGAATGGCAGGCGCAATGCGCGGAATTGAATGGTGACGACAGTGTGACGCCCACCCCCATGGCGCGCTACGACCTCTGGCAGCCGCGCTCGCAGTGCCCGCATTGCGGACACGCCATCACGGCGCTGGAGAACATCCCTTTACTCAGTTATCTGGTACTGCGCGGCCGCTGCCGGGGTTGCGGTAACCGGATCTCTGCGCGCTACCCGGTGGTGGAGGCGCTCGGCGGCCTGACCGCCGCGGTCGCGGCCTGGCATTTCGGTTTCGATCCCCAGGCGCTCGGTGCGGCACTGTTGGGCTGGTCGTTGATCGCACTGAGCCTCATCGATTTCGATAAGCAGCTCCTGCCAGACATCATAACGCTGCCATTTCTCTGGGTGGGTCTCGCACTGAACCTCGGCCATGTCTTTACCGACCTGCATTCCGCCGTGATTGGCGCCATGGCAGGCTATCTGTCGCTATGGTCGGTCTTCTGGCTTTTCAAGCTGGCCACCGGCAAGGAAGGCATGGGCTATGGCGACTTCAAGCTGCTTGCCTTGCTGGGGGCATGGATGGGCTGGCAACAGCTGCCGGTGATCATACTGCTGTCGTCCGTGGTGGGCGCAGCGACCGGGATCGGACTGATCGTGCTGCGCGGCCGCGACCGCAGCATCCCCATCCCCTTCGGTCCCTACCTCGCATGCGCGGGCTGGATCGCGCTCATGTGGGGTGACGTGATTGTCCGTCTCTACTGGCAGTGGACCATGCCCTATACGCCATGACCTACAGGGTGGGGCTGACGGGCGGCATCGGCAGCGGCAAGAGCACGGTCGCCGGATTTTTCGCGGACTTGGGTGTACCGATCATCGACGCCGACGTCGCGGCCAGAGCTGTGGTCGAACCCGGACGGCCGGCCCTGGCGGAGATCGCGCGCGTCTTTGGAGAGGAGCTGGTCGTGAACGGCAGACTTCAGCGCGACAGGCTGCGCGGCCTGGTCTTCGCCGACTCCCGGCGGCGCCGGCAACTCGAGTCGCTGCTGCACCCGCTGATCCGCTCTGAAATGAACCAGCAGTTGCGGAAAGTCGATTCCGCCTATTGCATACTATCTATTCCATTGTTGCTTGAAGTCGGCTGGCAGGACGAAGTGGACAGCATCCTGGTCGTCGACACGACCGAAGCCATGCAAATCGCTCGCACAATGCAGCGCGATGGTTTGACAGCGGCGGAAGTGGAGGCAATCATGCACAGCCAAGTTCCACGGCGGGCGCGGCTCGCGCAAGCCGATGAGATCATCCGCAACGACGGCGATATAAATAGTTTACGCATGCAAGTCAGGCACATACATGATCTCTATCTACAGAAGGCGGCCGCCCGCGGCAGCCAGACAGGATCGGCATGACCGCTGACGCCCAAGCCGGCCGCCAGAGTACGCTGTTCAATCCCGCGGAGGCGATGACCGTCTACGAGCAACCCCTGAACGAGCGCATACGCGCCTTCCTCAGGCTGGAACATCTGTTCGATCTGATCGCTCAGAACATCAACGGTCCTACCGAATGGAACAGTCGTGCCGCCATGGGCGGACTCATCGAAGTCAACGATTTGCTGTCCCGGGTGGACCTCAAGGCGGAATTGATCAAGGAACTGGAGCGGCACGCCAGCGTGGTGGCGGGCTATCAACAGAATCCCGGCGTCGACCCCGGTCGGCTGCAGGAGGTCCTGGATGAACTGTCCGATCTGCTGACGACCCTGCGCAGCAACAGCTGCCAGCCGGCGCAGGTGCTGCGCAAGGACGAACTGGTCTACGCCATCAAGCAGCGCCTGCCCATTCCGGGCGGGACCTGCAATTTCGACCTCCCCGCCTACCACCACTGGCTGACCCGGCCGGTGCAGTCGAGAATCGAGCATCTTCACTATTGGTTCAACGACTTGCGCGTAATCAAGGACGGTCTGGACCTGGCGCTTAAGATGGTTCGCGAAAGCGCCACGCCGGCGGTGGTCGTGGCGGAGAGCGGCTTCTATCAACAACCCGTCGACGCCAACCTCGCCTGCCAACTGGTCCGAGTGATCCTGCCCGGCGACCTGCCCGTGTTCCCGGAGATCAGTGGCGGCAAGCACCGCTTCACCATCCGATTCCTCGAACAACCAAGCACCGCCAGCCGTCCCGCGCAAACCGAGATGGACATACGCTTCGACCTGCAATGCTGCAATCTATGACCACTCTCCGCTGTCCGACCTGCGGCCGGCGTTTCGAACCGCGGCCGGATTCCACCTGCCGCCCCTTCTGCTGCGAACGCTGCCGTCTGATTGATCTTGGTGCGTGGATCAGCGAAAAGCACCGCATCGCAGGTGATCCCGTCGGGGAGGCTGCCGAGTTTTCGGAAATGGGGCTGGCGAACGACGCGGCGGGCAGCGGCGCTACCCACTGAGTTCGGCAACGATGCCCGCCGGGTCGGCGGCGGCCCAGAGTCCGGTGATCATCGCCAGGCCCTGAGCGCCCGCCCGCCAGGCCGTCGAGATGTGCGCCGGCTGCATTCCTCCAAGCGCGAACACTGGCAGTGTCGCCGCCGTTGCGAGGGCATGAAACGCCTGCCAACCTAAACCCGGCGCACCGGGGTGACTCGCTGTCGTTTCGACCGGTCCAAGGACAGCGAAATCGGCACCGATCGTGGCGGCTTGCTCGAGTTGAGCGGCGTCATGACAGGACGCCGCGACCAGGTACCCGGGCGGCAAAGGCCGCCGGTCCGAGTGTCGGAGCCTGGCGCCATTCAGGTGCACGCCGTCCGCACCGAGCTCGACCGCCAGCGAAGGCTCGGCATTGAGCAGCACGCGGCAGCCCCTGGCGTGGCAGATTGCGATCACCTTTGCCGCCGTCCGGCGATAGTCCGCCGCCGGCAGAGTCACCGCCCGGACTTGGAGAAGGCGCAGGCCGGCCGTGACCGCCCTGTCGATCTTCGCCAGCCACGGCGCGGGATCGCCGGGGTCGGGCTCAGGCGTGATCGCGTACAGTATCGGCAAGGCGACTGCCTGGATGATCGGCAGGTTCGCCGCCGGAAACGGATAGTGCCGCAGTTTCCCGGCGTCGACCCAGCGGATCGGCTGGCCCTCGCGTCCGGCGACATCGCCGGACCAGCTCTGCACCGCCCAGACGTCGAGAAACACGCGCTTGTCGGCATAGGCATGCGCAATGCAGATGAGAGGTCTTGCGACGATCACCGTGATCCCCAACTCTTCCAGCAGTTCCCGTCTCAGTGCTTCCAACACGGTTTCCGCTGCTTCGACCTTTCCACCGGGAAATTCCCACAGTCCCCCCTGATGCACGTGCCCGGGACGGCGCGCGATCAGCACCCTGCCCTGTCCGTCGCGCACGACGGCGACTGCGACGTGAACGGCACTGGCGGGAACGAGCGGTTCGAGTTGCGGGTCGGTTTGACGGTGCATGGATAACGGATGATGGCAGAAGTATTCAGGTCACCGCATCAACCGGCCTGCGCCTTGTAATGTCGCAGCCGGACGGTGGGCCTAGGCGCCCTCAGGTGCGGTACTCGGCGTTGATCCGCACGTAGTCGTGGGAGAAATCGCAGGTCAGCACCGCCGCGCTGGCGGTGCCCCGGCCAAGTTCGATATGCACGGTGATGTCACTGGGTTGCATCGCCGCCTGGCCCGCCTCCTCCGTATAGCTGGCGGCACGGCCGCCGTGCTCGACGATCCGGACCCGGTTGAGATCGATGGTAACGCGATCGATATCGAAGTCGCGAAGGCCGGCGCGGCCCACCGCAGCCAGTATCCGGCCCCAGTTGGCGTCCGAGGCGAAGAACGCGGTCTTGACCAGCGGCGAATGGGCAACGGTGAAGCCCACGTCCAGGCACTCCCTTTCATCCAACCCGCCTGCGACCTCGATGCGCATGAACTTGGTCGCGCCCTCGCCGTCCCTGACCACGGCTTCGGCAAGATATGCGAACACCTCGTCGATCACAGCCTGGAATTCAACCGCCTCAGGCGAATCCGGATCGGCAATGCGCGGAGCGGCGGACCGTCCCGTGGCAATCAGCACGCAGGCGTCGTTGGTCGAAGTGTCGCCGTCCACCGTGACGCGGTTGAAACTCCGGTTCACCGCCTTGGTGAGGCAATCCTGCAGCACGGCGGCATCGACGGCGGCATCGGTGGCTACGTAAGCGAGCATGGTCGCCATGTCTGGGTGAATCATGCCCGAACCTTTGGCAATGCCCGTCACCGTCACGGTACCGCCGCCGATGCGCCGCTGCCGGGAGACGGCCTTGGGCACCGTGTCCGTGGTCATGATCGCGCGGGACGCCCGTACCCAGCCGTCCTCAACGCAGGCGGCAAGGGCCACCGGGACAGGCGATTCGAACAAGGCGACCGGCAGGGACGCGCCGATCACACCGGTGGAGAATGGCAGCACCGATTCGGCCTCGCAGCCGGCCGCACCGGCCACCAGCTGGCAGGTCGTAAGCGCATCGGCCAGTCCCGCCGCGCCGGTGCCGGCGTTGGCATTGCCGGAATTGATCAGGAGGTAGCGTGGGGAAGCCTGTTCGAGGTGGCGGCGAGCCAGCGTCACGGGCGCGGCGCAAAAGGCATTGCGGGTGAATGCGGCCGCGCATGTGGCGCCGGTCGCGATTTCGACGACAACCAGATCGTCGCGGTCCTTGTGCTTGATCCCCGCCCCGGTGCAGCCGATCCGGATGCCGGCAATGGCAAGGGGCGGATCAGCGTCGATGTGGCCGGCGACCATTTATCCGGTGATGCGCACTCAGTTCAGCCGGCCGTGACATTGCTTGTACTTCTTGCCGGAACCGCAGGGGCAGGGTTCATTTCGGCCCACCTTCGGCACGTCGCGCACGAATGGCGTCTGGGCCGGCCGCGCCTGTGTCACCGCTTGGGCCTGCCCGGCCTCGCCACTCTGCTCAGCGGCGGCCGCCTGCGCCGCGGCTTCCTCCTCGGTCATGACGGTACTGCCGTCGGCGTGGGTGAACTGCATCGGTACGGCCTGCCGCCGCTGGGC
>CAYVOU010000008.1:0-258 GCA_964453295.1 uncultured Gammaproteobacteria bacterium | reverse complement strand
TTCGACTTCGTTCTCCGTACGCACCTGGACGCGCGAGATGATGCCGATCACCTCGCGTTTGATGTTCTCCAGCAGCTGCCGGAACATCTCGAAGGACTCGCGCTTGTACTCCTGTTTCGGATCCTGCTGCGCATAGCCGCGCAGGTGAATTCCCTGCCGCAGCTGATCCATTGCCGCCAGATGATCCTTCCAGTGCTGGTCCAGCACGCGCAGCATCACCGCGCGTTCGAAATGCCGCATGACCTCGCTGCCGGCGAG
>CAYVOU010000007.1:5397-12960 GCA_964453295.1 uncultured Gammaproteobacteria bacterium | reverse complement strand
TTTCTCGAAAGCTTTCCTGGCTTCCTCCGGCTTCAGGATCTTGGTGCCGTTGGCGAAGGCCGCATATTGTTTCGGTGTTACGCCGACGCGCGATGCCATGATCCGTATCGCGTCGTCATGGGTCTTGGGGTCGTAATAATAGGCCACCGTCTTGTACCAGACCTGCACGACCTTCTTCCATTCCTCGCGATGCATGGCGAGGCTTTGCGGCGACACCGCCAGCACGTCGTAAATCAGGCCCGGGGCCTGGGCGCTGGTGTAAATCGCCTTGGAACCCGGAACCAACTTGAGCGCGACGCCGGAACTGGGTTGCCAGGCGCCAATCGCGGCCACGTCACCGGACGCCAGCACCTGCGGCAGTTCGTTGGTCGGCGTGTTGACCAGTTCGACGTCGGTGTCCTTCATACCGTTGTCCTTGAACGCCTGCAGCAACAGCAGGTGGTCCACCAATCCGACCTCGACGCCGACCTTCTGACCCTTGAGCGACTTGATGGAATCAAATCCCGGTTTGGCGACAATCATGTCGTTGCCGTTGCTGTAGTCGTTGATGAGGATCATCACGCCCTTGCCACCTGTGGCGCCGGTGACCAGCGTGTCGCCGTTGGTCATCGAATTGGCATCCAGCTTGCCCGCTGAAAAGGCGTCCATGGAGGCGGAGTAGTCGAACCAGTCGAATTTGACGTCGACGCCGGCTTCCTTGAACCAGCCCTTTTGTATCGCCACTTCCCAAAGCACCCAGCCCGGCCAGTCGCTGTAGCCGATCCGGAGCGGGTCGGCACTCGCCTGCGCCGACATGCCCACCATCAATGCGCCGGCCAAAGCTGCCAACAACCTTCCAAAGGACTGTCTCATTGCGGTCTCCTCAGTAATACTATTTTCGAAAATGGTAATAACCGCATGAGCAATCCACATGCCACGGCACGTGTGCCTAAGAAAACATTTATAAACAAATGGTTGAGAATTTTAAGTGGAGGTGACGGCGAGGGAGGCGTGATCCGTTGAGGTGCTGGGAGCAAAAAATCTCCTCGAAATGGGGCAATCCGCGCCGGAACGCGTGCACCGCGGCGGTGCGTAAGTCAGGGATCCAGGCGGACTCATTCCGTACTGGCGGCAGGTCGGCAGGCGAGGCGCTTGCCGTCCGGACAATTCGCCGGGGGTTTCGGCTCAGAACAGGGCGGTGAGGGCTCGTTCGTAGGCCCAGAAAACATCCTCGCTGAAACAGGCGAAAGTGACTTCCTCGATGCGTTCGTCGCCGCGCAGGAAGGCGGCGACCTCGTTGACCGCGATCTTTGCCGCGTGCTTCACGGGGTAACCGTAGACGCCACAGCTGATGGCAGGGAAAGCGATGGTCTTCAGCCTGTTCTCCGCGGCCAGGTTCAGGGCGGTTCGATAGCAGGCGGCAAGCAGTTCGGGTTCGCCGTGGCTGCCGCCGGTCCACACCGGTCCCACGGCGTGGATCACGTGACGGGCGGGAAGGAGATAACCGCGGGTGATCCTGGCGGACCCGGTTTCACACCCGCCCAGCGTCCTGCATTCGTCCAGTAGCTGCGGACCGGCGGCACGGTGTATGGCGCCGTCGACGCCGCCGCCGCCGAGCAGCGATTCGTTGGCGGCGTTGACGATGGCGTCCACGCGCAGTTTGGTGATGTCGGTCGCCAGCACCTGCATGCGTTCGCGAAGATTGGAAGTCACAGTGCGGTCCCGTTGTTGCCCGGGTCAGATCCAGCGCCTGACCCGGCGACAGTATTGCCGATAATCCTCGCCGAATCTCGCGTCCAGGTAGCGTTCCTCAGGGGCGATGACCGCATGGCGAACGATCAGCAGCGCCGGCGGCAACATGGCGAGGATCCACGCGTTGGCGAGACAGAGGCCGATGCCCAGGTGCAGCAGCGCGAAGCCCAGATAGATTGGATTGCGGGAGTAGCGGTACGGACCGGACTCCACCAGTGCGGCAGTGGGCTTGTACGGGCTGGGCGGCGTGCCGCCACGCCTGAACCGAAGCACCGCCAGGAGGATGAGCAGGAACCCCAGGCCGACAAGCAGCTGACCGGCCGGGCCGGCGGTGGCAGGCAGCGGTACCGGATACAGCCGATGCAGGCCCCAGCCCGCGGCGATGGCAACGAGGAAAATGAGCGGCGGCGGCGCCGGCACGTTCGCGGTGTCACGGTTCACGGCGCCCATTTCCTGCTATTCCGGATCCGACTGCGCATGCGAATCCGCGTCAAACAGGTTGCGAAGTTCCTCCGCCGCCTGTTTCGTGGACTGAATGAAACTTGCCTCGTCGTGATAGATGGCATGCTGGCGCTGGAGCAGGCGTTCGTCATGCTCGCGGAACGTGTTGACCGTGCGGGCAGCCTCCGCCGCGTCGATACCCAGGCCGCGCAACACCTCTTTCGCCATTTCCAGGCTGGACAGGAAAGTGTCTCGGTAGAGGACCTCGACGTTCATGTCCATCAACCGGTAACAGTGAAAGCGATTTCGTGCACGCGCATAGATGGGTAATGACGGATAGTGCCGCCTGAGCACCTCGGCAATCTTCAGCGACACGTCGATGTCACCGATTGCCAGCACGAACAGCTTCGCTTGTTCCACCTTTGCGGCGGCGAGCAGATCGGAGCGCGACGCGTCGCCGTAGTAGACCTTGTTGCCGAAGCGGCGCACGAAATCGACCTGCGTCGGATCGATTTCCAGTGCCGTGAACGGAATGCCGCGCAGGCGCAGGATGCGCGCCACGATCTGGCCGAAACGTCCGAAGCCGGCAATCACGACCGGATTGCCGGGTTCGTCGATGCGATCGTAGTCCGGTTCGCCCGCCTTGCGCCGCACGGCGTCCAGCCACCGGTCCTGCACGGCATAGAGTAGCGGCGCCAGCATCATGGACAAGGTCACGATGACGACCAAAAATTGTTCGAGGTCCGGCGCGATCAGGCCGCTGCCGCCGGCGATCCCGAACAGCACGAAGGCGAATTCACCGCCGGGAGCCAGCGCAATCGCCAGCTTGCGCGCCACATCGTTGTCACTGCCGCTAAGACGGCTGACGGCATAAAGCACGATGAACTTGACGACAATCATGGCCAGCGCCAAACCGATCAGCGCGACGGGATGTTGCCGTATCAACCCCAGGTTTACCGACATGCCGACGGCGATGAAGAACAATCCCAGCAGCAGGCCTTTGAACGGCTCGATGTTGGCTTCGATCTCATGACGGAACTCGGAGTCGGCGAGCAGCACGCCGGCGAGAAATGCACCCAGTGACATCGACAGACCGACCTGGTTCATCAGCAGGGCGGTGGCGAGTACTACCAGCAGTGCGGCGGCGGTAAACAATTCGCGGTTGCCAAAACGAGCGACTAGCTTGAACAGCTGCCGCAGCAGCGGCCGGCCCAAGGCCAGCATCGCGGCGATGACGAGCACCGCATAGAGGGCGGCGTGCCAGTCGGGCCGGTGTGCGCCGGTTGCGTCCGGCGTGAGCAGCGGCATCAGCGCCAGCAACGGGATCACCGCGAGATCCTGGAACAGCAGGATGGCAAATGCCTTGCGGCCCTGCCGCGTGGTCAGTTCGTCCCGTTCCGCCAGGGTCTGCAGGATGAATGCGGTGGAGGACAGGGCGATGCCCATGCCGATCACCAATGCCGCCTGCCAGCCCAGTCCGACCGGTCCGAGCAGCAGTGCCAGAGCCGCGACGACGGCAGCGGTGGCCGCGACCTGGGCCGTGCCGAGGCCGAACACGGATCGACGCAGGACCCACAGACGCGAGGGTTGCAACTCCAGTCCGATAATGAACAGCAGGAGCACGACGCCGAAAGCGGAGAAGTCGAGGATGCTCGCGACATCGGTGACCAGGCGGAAACACCAGGGGCCGAGCAGGATGCCTGCCGCCAGGTAACCAAGCACCGTGCCCAGTCCGAGCCGCTTGAACAGCGGCACGACGAACACCGCGGCAGCGAGAAAGAGGGCAATCTGCGCGAGCACGTCGGGAGGCGCTACCGTGTCCCGGTGCGAGGTACGGCGGTGGTCCCGGCGTACGTTACCGCGCCTGCCTCGGGCGCATTACGCCAGGCATGGGCCAAGTGTCTCGCAATCGCCGCAGGATCAATTCCAGGGTTGATAGGTGCCGGTACCGTCATTCCGCGATTGTAACGGAATCCCGATCCCGGAGACGACGGCCCGCGCCGGTCGCAGGCCGAGGTGGCGAAGAATTAGCTGAGGGGCAGCCGTTGCCGGCGGTGGGAACGGGCTTTAAAGGCCGACAGCCGAGCGCAGCGGCTCGTCGCCCTGATCGGCGGAACGGACGAGGATTTCCTCAGGCGTGAATATGCAGCGGATCTCGTAGTCCGCGGATTCGACCGCGTCGGAACCGTGCACGGCATTATGACTCAGGTCCTCGCCGAAATCGGCGCGGACGGTACCCGCCGCGGCCTTGGCCGGATCGGTCGCACCCATGATCTCGCGCTGGCGCTTTACCGCGTTCTCACCTTCCAACACCGAAACGAACACGGGCCCCGAGACCATGAAGTCGATGATCTCCCCGAAAAACGGACGATCACGATGCACCGCGTACACCGCCTGCGCCTGTTCTCTGGTGAACCGCATCATTTTACAGGCGACGATGTTAAGACCATTCTGCTCATAGCGTGCCAGGATTTCGCCGATGCCATGTTTCGCTACTGCGTCAGGCTTGATGATCGAGAAAGTGCGTTCGATTGCCACGACTAAGGTCTCCTTTTGATGTGCTGGGGGTGGATGGACGGGCGATTGTCAGGACAAGGATGCGAGGGCGGCACTATCGCGAACCGCGCCAAGCGGCAGCCGTACTGCCGTGGTTCGGGCGCATGGGGAGCGGGGCAGGGATAGGCGCGACCGGCGGGCGGCAGCGGATGGATGCTATTATCCCGCCCACGTGCGGATTCCGATGATGTGTCGTTACACTGTGACGATGTAGCATTCACAAATAAAGACATTTCTTACGACAGATCACATTATAGTGTAGGCTCATAATAATACATAGTGTCGTGTCAAATACGTGAAAATGTCCGCTTCCGGGGAGAAATTTCTGCATGCTCGAGCGCGAATTGCGGTTATTGATCGAGGAGGACGCCGTCCGTGACGTCTTCGTTTTTCGCCAGCCGGAGCGGGGCTATGTCATCCAGATCAACGGCCGGACGCTGAAATCCGCGCGTCGGCAGGAACGGCAATTCGCCAAGCTCGACACGGTGGCGGACTTGTTGCACAAGTTCGGCATCGATCGCTTCACCGTGGTGTTCAGCGGCGGCGCCGAGTCCGTCCAGGAAGCCTCGACTGCGGTCATGCCTGCCAGCAACGCAAGCGGCGGCTGATCGGTCCGTCCATTCCATCCCCAGTTACGGGCCGACGCTGTATGCGCGTGCTTGCCTGTCCTGCGCGGCCATCTCGTTGAACGGCTTTTCACCTGATAAGCTGAGGCGGTGGTTCACCCCGAACCCGACAAGAAAAATTCGGAGGCCATCCCAATGAGCGTCGTAGAGGAATTCAAGGAATTTGCGGTCAAGGGCAACGTCGTGGACATGGCGGTGGGCATCGTCATCGGCGGTGCGTTCGGTAAAATCGTATCGTCGTTTGTCGGCGACGTGCTGATGCCGCCGCTGGGAGTGCTGATGGGGGGCGTCGATTTCACCGCCTTCAGGATTACGCTGAAGGAGGGCGTGGACAAGGTTCCACCGGTGACGCTGAACTACGGCACTTTCATTCAGACCCTGATCAACTTCCTGATTATCGCTGTTGCAATCTTCTTGTTCGTGAAGATGGTCAACCGCATCAAGCGCAAGGCGGAGGAAGCGCCGCCGGCACCACCGGCGCCGTCTAACGAAGAGGTGCTTCTCGGCGAGATCCGCGATTTGCTGAAGCGTCGGAGCTGACGATGGCGGGAGCCGGCGACGCGGTGACGACACGCGCCGCCGGTGTTTCTCCGCCTAGCCTGGTTCCACATTGCGCGCGGTGTCACGGCCGATCGCCTCGCCGAGCACCGGCTCACAACCCACAGCGCCGTATCGAGACTGGCGGCAATCCCGGCCGCAGTCGACAACGTTTCCATCTCTTACCAGCAGTACCGCGGGCAGGCAGGACTGCATCCACTCGAAGCTTTTGAAGTGCGTGGTCGCGCGCAGACCATCCAGCTAGTCCGGCCTTGCCCGGAAGCATGGCGCCGGTACACACCGGGCACAGCATCTCCACGCTCGGCGCGGTCATTGCGATCCAATCGATCCGCGGCGTGTTGTCGATTTCCCGGCGCGTCCCCCAGCCGCTTTGCGGCGGCGGAATTTCGCGGGTCCTGAAGGATTCACCCAAAGGCCCAGAGATCGATGACGAAATGTGCCAGTACCAATGGCCACAGTGTACCCAGGCGCAGGTACCAGAGACAGGCCGCGACGCCGTAGATGAAGGTGGCGACCAGCTCCGGCGTGCCGTTTTCCCAATGGATGGCGGCGAAGAAGCCTGAACTGATCAGGACGTAGGCAAGCTTGCGCATGCCGGACGTGTCGCGACTGCCGAGCAACAGCCAGGGTAATCCGCGGTAATAGATCTCCTCGACGAAGGCCGCGGTGCCGGCGAAATAGACTGCGACCAGCTTGCCGGTCCAGCCGGGCGGGATGGTCTGGCTGTAGCTGAACGCGGGTGCCGGTACGTCGAACGCGCGCCAGGCCAGGTGACTCGCGTAGTAGTAGATCCCCTTCATGACCAGCGTAACCAGGATGCCAGCGGCCAGAAGTTGCGCGCCGCTCAGAGCCGGCCGGCCCAAACCGTAGTGGCGGGGTTTCACGTCTGACCAGGTTGCCAGTGCGACGAGGCAGACTCCCGGGATCAGCACGAATTTGGTGAAGTCGAACAGCCAGAAATACTGGGGCGACCACTGGAACAGGTCCGCCTTGAAGTAACCGTCGAGGTAGTTTGGCAGGAATACGACGACGAAGGCGGCTGCGACAGCCAAGTCCCGCTTCGTGCCCTGCCTGGGATCGGAGCCCGCCGGCCCCGCACCCCTAGGAGACCGCCCGGGCCAGCCCAAGGCGAACAGAGCCCGCAACACCATCGGTGGCGACAATGATACGGGCTGCCGCGATCCGCGTGAACGGCATGACAGGTCTTTCGGCCATGTCGCTCAGGTCGCCTTTGAGCACATTTTTGCCGCGGCAAGGCATTTTGTCGTCATCTCGCGATGGCATTTTTCCATTCCTCATTGCCCGGCGGCAGCCGTTAGGCCGCAATGTGCAATGTGCGTCGGGCATGCACCGGATGCGCACCGCCGGAGCGCGGTTGCAAAGGGCGCCTACTGGAGCGCGACACGCATTGAGTAGTCGGTCCTGCCGGACTTATGCGTGGTCACCACCCTGATCCGATAGTCGCCGTCCCGCGGCAGCTTGGCCGACCAGTCGGTCAGCCCGGAAATGATCTCCCCATGGCTGCTGTACACCGCGAACGTCGCCGCTTGCCCGGGGCTCTGCAGGTTCACGGTCATCAGTTGCCCGGCCTTTGCCTGTACGAAGTACTCGCGGACCTCCTTGCCGGCAACGCTGCCCTTGACCATGACCG
>CAYVOU010000007.1:3591-5387 GCA_964453295.1 uncultured Gammaproteobacteria bacterium | reverse complement strand
GATGAAGGCGGACAGGCGCGCGCGCTCGGCCTCCTGTTTCTTCGCTAGCTTGAGGTCGAGCGCCTGGCGTTCGCGCCTGGCGCGCTCGAACGCGCTGTAGCCGCCGCGATAAAATGTGAGCTTGCCGGCTTCGAGATGCAGACGGTTGTCGGTCGCTGCGTGCGTATCGTGGTCGCTTGCGGCCGCCTTCTTTTCCGGTTTCGGTCGCGTGGGCCCAGGTCGTGTGGCCGTGGGCTTTTCCGGCGTCGCGGGTTTCTCCGTCTTGGCGGCTGCCGCCGCTTTTGGCGTCGCGGGCGGTGCCATGGCGGCGTTGCGCAGTTCGAGGGCGTGCGTCAGGATCGCGTTTGCCTCATAGCCCTCCACCGGAGCGGGGGCGCCGTCAATCAGCTTGACGGCGGTGACCAGCTTGCCGTTGACATCGAAAACCATCGTGCGCTTGATGTGGCGGGTGGTGATCGGGTTGGGCGGGTCGATTTGGCGCCAAGTGCCGTCTTCCTCGTAAAGGTGCAGGCTGCCGTCCTTGAAGTAGTACTTGTTTCTCGAACTGCCCGAATCCCCCATGTCCAGCTGTTCCTCGATGACGCTGGGGTTCTTGCCGTCCGAATAGGCGGAGTAGGTGGAATGCGCCTCGCCCAACGACCATTCGCCCTCGCGCCGACTCATGCCGGCGAGCGTTGCGTCGGTCTCCATCGCCTGTTTCTCGGCGTCGACAATCACCGGGTCGACCGGCGGCGCGGCCGGGGTGGTCGCCGGCTTGGCTGCTTCCTGCGCGGCGCCAGCGGGCGCCAGATCGGCGGCACTGGGCAACGAAACCGCATCCGGTGGCGGCTTGGCTTCAAGAACGACCTTGGGCACTTCCGGCGCTGCCGCCTCGGACTGCGACTTGGTGGCGTCCTGGTCGTGGTGGCGGTTGCATGCGATGAGCGTTGAAGCAGAAAGGCAAACGATGATTGTGCGGAGTAGCGTACGGCTATTCATGTGGGTTGTGGGTCTCCGGCTTTGGGTTCTTAAAGGTGCCAGTCATCGGGCCTGGGCGCCCGCGCCATAGGGCGGCGGACGTATTCTTCTGTCGTTGGCCGCCCGCACGTCTGTGCGGCAAACGACGATCATACTCCGCCAAGTCCGATCCCGTGGCATTGAATTCGGTGTGGAAGCTCAACCGGTCGGCGGCGTTTTATCACATTCCGAAAGTTTCTCGAAGATGAATGCGGCGACTTCCGGATCGATGTCCCGGGACTCAGCATGGAAGCGCGCGGCGACGGCATTGACGTCGAAGGTACCGTCCGGAACCAGGATCGGCGAGGCCTTGTAGCGGCCGGCGCGATCCTCGCCGCTGTCTATCGCGGCGTGGCTGTAGCCGCTGTCACGGCGCCAGGTCAGCGCCTGCTCGTCGCCGGTCTTGTCATAGCAAAGTTGGAATCCGTCAATTATTCCGCCATCGCCGATCCAGACGATCAAATCGAAGTTCGTCGAGGTAAACCAGCGTCGGTGGGCCTCACCGGGTATCTGCCGCACCTGCGGGATTTCGCGCAGCGAGGATGGCGAATCGATCCCGTTAAGCCGCTGCAGCACGTCATGAAGTTGTTGAATTAACGGGCCGTCGCGTTGGGCGTCAAAACGCGGGACCTGGTCCCAGTCGTAGAACCAGACCGGCGCCTGTCGCCGGTTGGCTGGCTCGGCGGCGTAGCGGGGAATGACGTGGGCGTGCAACGCCGGTTCCACGTTGCCGAGCATTTCATAGTTGACGCGCTCGGCGCCGGTAACCTCCGCCACTGCCTCGCCCAGCCGGCTCATGT
>CAYVOU010000007.1:0-3578 GCA_964453295.1 uncultured Gammaproteobacteria bacterium | reverse complement strand
AACTGCCGGCGTGCCGAGTCGGACATGACGTGCAAGTCGGCGACAACCGGATCCGGTAACAGTACGCAATAGCCGCGCAGCACCTGGGGATCGCCCAGCACCGCCCAGCCTGAGGTCATTTTGGCGATCACCCGCGGCAGACGTCCGGCTCGGGCCTCGTCGACGTAACGATGAATAACGGTTTCCACTGGCGGCTTCGTCCTTACGCGTTGGTGTGTGGCCGGGACCGACCTGCCCGCGCCATATCCGGGGCCGGCTGCCCTGTCGCCACGGTCACGCCGCGACAGGGCGGAATGTGTTCGGGCTGGTGGTCAGAAGTAGAATCATGGCGCCGACGGCAAAGCCGTATAGACCATGACTGTGGCCCAGAAATTCCTTGGTACCTTATTCCGGATCATCATGCGTCCCGATGATGGTCCGCTGTTGGCGATACCTGCCCTCGGTGGCGCCGGTACTGCACGTACAGCGCTGGCGCAATTCATCCGCATTCGGCCGCACCGCCGACGGGTTTTCTGCCCAGCCTCAGGGACATGGGCCAGTATACCCTGCGCCGGTGATCGGGTGGCCCCCATAACGGCCGCAGCAAGGCGTCGAGTTCGATCACCGGATCGTCGCCGCGCTCCAGCGTGTATCGGCTTACCGCCGACCAGGTCCGTATGTAGCCCAGTAGCCGCTCCAGCGACCAGTCGGCCTGCAACGCGAATATGGGCGCTTCGATATCCTCGAACGGAAATGACAGGGCACGGTAGCCGCTTTCCACGAGGCGGCGTTCGCGCGGCCAATAGGGTCCCACCACGCCGCTATAGAAATGTTGCATGTGCCTGTCGAGGGTCTCCTCGTCAAGACTGATCGCGGAGTAGGTCCATACCGCCAGCACGCCCCCCGGTACCAACACGCGCCGGACCTCGGCATAGAATCGTTCCAGGTTGAACCAGTGCAAAGCCTGCGCGACGGTGCAAAGATCGACACTGGCGTCGCGCAGGCCGCTGGATTCCGCCGTTGCGATCAGGTACTGCACGCGTGGATGGGTGACGGCTTCGGCAATCTGGTTGGCGCTGGCGTCTGTGCCGATCACCCGCTCGAACCGCTCGACCAGCCCTACCGCTGCTTGGCCGGAACCCGTGGCGCAGTCCCAGGCCAGCGAGTGTGCCGGCGAGGCGTCCGCGAGGTAGGCGAAAAGGGCCGTCGGGTAGGTGGGACGATTGGCGGCGTAAGCGTGGGCTTTGGCCCCGAAACGATCGACGAAATCGGAATGCGCCACGGGCGGTCTCGGCTGGACGAGGTGCGGAACCTCGGGGCCGATCAGGCTGCCCGTCAAACGGCTTCGCGTCAATGGGGCGAGGCCGGCGAGGAGGCGGGTCCGGACCGCGGGCGGTTCGACGATTACGTCACCGGAGTCGGACGCGTACCATGCAATCATGAGTCAGAACGA
Organism: uncultured Gammaproteobacteria bacterium; assembly: GCA_964453295.1. Classification (GTDB taxonomy): domain Bacteria; phylum Pseudomonadota; class Gammaproteobacteria; order JAJPIJ01; family JAJPIJ01; genus CAYVOU01. The sequence continues at coordinate 2,146 of CAYVOU010000007.1, read as the reverse complement.
ACTAAACCGACTGTTTCACGAAATCCGCGCCTGCCGTGCCTGCGAGGCGCAGTTGCCGCTGGGGCCAAAGCCGGTGATTCGGGGCGAAGCCACTGCCCGACTGCTCATCATCGGTCAGGCGCCGGGTACGCGCGTGCATGAGACGGGACTGACGTTCAACGATCGCAGCGGCGATGTGTTGCGGGGGTGGCTCGCGCTCGATCGAGACACGTTTTACGATGAGAGCCGGATCGCGATCATGCCGATGGGTATGTGCTACCCGGGACGCAATCAGGGGGGGGGCGATCTGCCGCCACGGAGGGAGTGTGCGCCCTTGTGGCACGCCCGCGTGCGGGCCCTGCTGCCGCACACCAACCTGACGCTGCTGGTCGGCTCCTACGCCATCGACTATTACCTTGCCGGGCGCAAGCGTCGGACCCTGGGTGAAACGGTCAGGGCCTGGGGATCCTATCTGCCTGAGTTTTTTCCTGTGCCGCACCCTTCATGGCGCAACATCGCCTGGCTGCGCCGCAATTCGTGGTTCGAGGGTGAGACACTACCAGCCTTGCGGCGGCTCGTGCATGCGCCGTTGGCCGGGCAGGCAAAGTAATAAGCCGCGCCACGCACGGCCGGGCCGGCGGTTCAGCCGCGACGCCGGCGCAGGCGGGAGACGATGTAGCCCATCCCCAGCAGTGACCATGTCGCCGGTTCCGGCACATGCGGGATCTGGCCGTGTGGCGTGGTTGTCACCAGCCCCTCGATTGCGTCGTTCTGGCAGGTCATGCCCCAGTGCAGGGCCAGGTTCGACCAACTGTCGATGGAGGTGTCACCGATGTCGAGCAGGAAGTGCAGCACGTGGCTGTTGCTGTCGACGGTCCAGGTGCCCGTGATGCCGGTATCGGCGACCGTGCCGCTGCCGGTGTTCACCGCCGTCGCCTGGCCGTTGCGGTACCAGCATTGGCTGCCCAGGCCGCAGCTCAGGAAGTTGTCCGACAGCAGGATGTCCTGGGCATTCGACCCGTCGAGCTGGTACAGGCTGAAGCTGCCGCCGGTATCGTTCCAGCGGTCGTCCAGGACCAGGCCGTAGGCCCAGGTTGTGCCGTTGGAGGCGTTGTCGGCCTGATGGTGAGCGTCGGTGCCATACGGGGTCCAGCTGGAGGACAGGAACAGATCGCCGTAACCGATACCGGTACCGGATTCGGCCCAGGTATCGGCGCCGGCGTGGCCAGCGAAGTTGGTGAAGATGTCGATGGCCAGCTGGTGGTTGGCGACGCTGACGTCGGCCCCCTGAATCTCGTAGGTATTCTCGTTGCTGCCCTGGATCACGTCGCCATAGCCGTGCGGATCGCTGCCCCAGTAGGAGTTGGCACCATTGCTGGTGTCGTCGATGTTGTAGGCGAGGGCGGAAACCGAAAGCATAGCCATGGGAAGGGCCAGCGCTGCAATTGTCGTTTTTTTCATATTCGTATTCGCTTTCTGGCGTTTGGAAATCCGGAGTCAGGGAGCAAAAGCAATATACGTACCAGTCTAATAATTGCACGTAAAAACAGTATGTTATGATTTATCTGTAAAATTCCGAGCCAGAGCCCTTCGCCCGATCCGTCCTCTGTCGCCGACGCTAACCCGCCACCGTCGTCGCCACCGGCGCCCGGTTTTTCAAAATAAACCAAATGAAAACAGTTAGATGGACATCGTTTCACGACACTGTCGCAAAACCGGATGGCAGGGGCGTGCAGAAAGGCTTGAGCCGGTTGGTTCCGTTCGAGCGACCCTGCGCCCGCAGGCGCTACAATCGCCCCGATGAACGGCACTACGGCTTCAACTGCGGTCAGGCCCGCGCTTCGCACGCTGCTGAAAAACCCCGTCGATTTTCTTGCCTTGGGATTCGGCAGCGGTTGCGCGCCGGTTGCGCCCGGCACCTTTGGCACCCTGGTGGGCGTCTTGGTCTATCTGCCGCTGCGGACTCTCCCGGCCGTCCCCTATGGGCTGGTCACGCTCTCACTGTTTCTCCTGGGGATCTGGTTTTGCCGGCATGCCGCCGCCAGGCTCGGGGTGCACGATCATCCCGCCATAGTCTGGGACGAGGTCGTGGGTTATCTGATAACGATGATCGCGGCGCCGCCTGGCTGGCTCTCATGGTCGCCACCGCCGCCCTCATCGTGCTGAC
>CAYVOU010000006.1:10666-13088 GCA_964453295.1 uncultured Gammaproteobacteria bacterium | reverse complement strand
GGCAAAAAGCGTGGTTTTTGCCGGCCTTCACGGACAATGGCTTACGCCATCGCCCGTGGCGGCACGTCCTTGTGCCGCAGGAACCTCTGCGTTTTGCAGAGGTTCCCTAGTCGAAATGAGGGGGCGGACATGAAAGAGGTAAAAGTCCTCGGCACGGGCTGTGCAAAGTGCAAAGCGACGGTAAAGCTCGTCGAAGAGGTGGCGCAATCGAAGGGCGTGGAAATCAGCCTGGAGAAGGTTGAGGACCTGCGGAATATCATGGCCTATAAGGTCATGGCCACCCCGGCCGTGGTGATCGACGGCCATGTTGTGCATGCCGGTGGCGTGCCGAGCCCGGACAAGGTCGCCGGATGGTTTTAGAGATCAGGCCCGGCCGGTAAATTGGTCTGTTGGCAGCCACGGGTCTCTCATCGGCAACGGTTACAGCAGCTGCCGCGGCATACGTGTCCGGCTTGGCCAGCGCCGATTTGGGCGTGACCGGGAAGCGGGCACGCCGACTTCCGGATCCAAAAGCACTTCCGAACATCCGGTCTTGAGCATCCGCGGCCGCGGTCAGGGCATCGTGGGCTTTTTGAGGAATCAGCCTGCAGCGGCGACGATTGTAGCTCCGGCCCGCTCCGGGGGCTGTCAACGCGCCCGCGGCTTTGGATATGCTGTCAGTGGTATCAAGGCCGACTACCTGTGAAGCTATGCCCCGCGGGGTGCCGCCGCCGGCGCTCCGGCCATCCATGAGGTGGTTTCCGCGTTTGCCATCGCGTCCTTTTGTAATTGCGTAACCATTCAACAAGCAAGCAGTGGAGAATTTCATATGAAGGTCATCGAAGTCGTCGCCGACTCGGGGAATGCTGACACCGTGGCGGCGATCGCGGAGCAGCAGGGGGCGCGCGACTTTCGCCTGGGTCTGAAAGACAAGGCGGGCTTGCAGCCTATGCGACTGCTCGCGGCCGACGACAAGGTCCAGTCCATCCTCGACGCGCTGCAAAGCGTCGTCGGCGCGCATCCCAGCGCAAGTGTCTACGTGATGCCGGTGGAAATTGCGCTGCCCAAGGCGGAGGAGGGGGAACGCAAGAAAGAGGATACCGCGATGGCGGCTCGCGAGGCGCTCTACGACACGGCGGAGAAGAGCGCGCTTCTGGACGTCAATTTCCTGGTGCTGATCGCCTTGTCTACCGTGGTTGCCGCCATTGGCATGATTGAAGACAATGTCGCCGTCGTCATTGGCGCGATGGTGATCGCGCCGCTGCTGGGGCCGAATCTCGCCTTCGGCCTCGGGACCGCGCTTGGCGATACCGGACTGATGCGGCGTTCCCTGATTACGCTGGTCACGGGTATTGCCTTTGCCGTCGCCCTGGGGGTGGCAATCGGGGCATTCTGGCCGTTCGGCCGGCTGAGTTCGGAATTACTGGCGCGCACCGACGTCGGCCTGGATTCGGTGGCGCTGGCGCTGGCCTCGGGCGCCGCCGCGGCGCTGTCGCTGACCACCGGGCTTTCCAGTGTACTCGTGGGCGTCATGGTCGCCGTCGCACTGTTGCCGCCGACCGCTACTCTGGGCCTGATGCTGGGCCACGGCCGCGTCGACCTGGCCGCAGGTGCCGGCCTGCTGCTGGCCGTGAATATCGTCTGCGTGAACCTGGCCTGCAAGCTGGTCTTCCTGCTCAAAGGCATTGCACCGCGCACCTGGTGGGAGAAGCAGGCGGCCCAGCGTGCCATGCGGATCTACGTTGCCGGCTGGTTCGTGACCTTGATGGCTCTGATGCTGGCGATCTACGCGCGCCACAGCATCGGCGGCTGAGACCGCGGCTTGCGCGCTTCCGCCGACACAGAGGGATGATCTGACGGGTGGCGATTGGCCGGGCTGTATACCGACATGTTTTTCTGCCAACGACGCGATGGCGTCAACGACCTCTGCCCGGAACCCGACGATTCAAAGAGGTCTTTGTGATGAAATGTTTTAGAAACCGCGTCAATGAAACGCCCGGAACGATAGCCGCTCGCATGGGATTCAGGTAAAGCCAACGACATCGCCCGATCATCGGACAAGCGGTTCATTCGGGTACCCGCCCGATCGCGAGGAACTCGGAGCGAAACTCAAAGCGGTCTTCGCCAAAACTTTCGGACAATGCGGCCATGGCACGGGAAAAGGCTGTTTCCGTGATGAGTCCTTCGGCCAGTAGATCGGCTCGATGTTCCTCCAGGAATAGGCGTTGATGATCCTCCAGTTCCATGCTACGGCCGTGATAGGTGCCTAATCGCACCCGTGGCATCACGGTGACCTGCAGATCAACGAGTCCCACTTCGCGCATCATGCGGTAGAGATGCCGTCCCACCTGGCGGTTGCCCCCATTGCGCGTTTGCAGTTCCGCAATTGCATCAAATGCTTTTTGCAGAGGCGGTTCCAATGGCGGTTCCGCCACGCCGATGC
>CAYVOU010000006.1:0-10656 GCA_964453295.1 uncultured Gammaproteobacteria bacterium | reverse complement strand
GCAACCCGACCGCCTGGGGCGGTGACGCGTACCATCTCATTCAACGCGTCTTGTGGTTGCGACAAGTGCTGGAAAAGAAAACGAGAGACAGTGAGATCGGGGCTGAAATTGTCGAGTGGTAGCGTGTAAGCGGTGGCAACACAGGTCCGCACCGATACCCCGAGCAAAGCCGCCATTTCGCTGAGAAGTTCGAGACTTCGCCCATCCTGGTCAACTGCAATGACATCCGCCGAGTCGCCCAGCAACCATGCCAAATCGAGACTAAGGGCGCCAGTGCCAGCCCCCACGTCCAACACCCGAGTAGGCACACCAAGTAAATGCAGCGTGCCAAGGCGGTGACCGTGCGTATGTAAGCTCTGTCGCAGTAACCAAGCGAGCTCCCCGGCCTTGCTGAGCACATCGCGCGTTGCTCTCTCAACACGCGCCATCCATTCCATCACCGTCTCTGATTCTGACATCGCAATTTGCCCGTAGAAGGCGCGCATATACCGCAGTCGCGCGACCTGTCATTCCTTAGCCGTTATGAATGATAATGGTCCGATTTCCTCGTTTTTTATGCCATTTTCAGCTACTTGTTCAGAATCCCTAGTCAGCGTCGGCGTATTGCGCTGGTTGGACCACGGGGATCGATTCCACCACCCGTTGCTCCGTTGCCGCGCGCTTCGCGGGCCCCCCCGCGCCCGCCTGCATGGCGCGTCCGCCCGTGGCCTGCAATTTCACATCACCCCAGTGCATCGACCAAGACAGGAAGCTGCCCAGCCATACGAGGAAGGTGAGGGCCTCCCTCCACAGCACCAGGCGGACGCTGAACGGCGTCGCCGAATGCAGGTGCTGTCTGACCAGACCGTGCAGGGCCACCCGCAGGCCGGCGAGTACCATCAGCAGAAGCAAGGCCGCGTCGGTCGGTCGCGCCAGCCACAGCAGCGTCGCGGGCAGCAGGCCGTGCACGATCACGGCAAGGGCGTGATCCAGGGGTCGGCACGCCCGCACCGATCGCATCCAGCGCAGTTCGTGCTGCACAAGAGAGGAGAGATCAGGTTCCGAGACCACCGTGTCGACGACATAGGACGAGAGCACGATCCGGAATCCGGCCTCGGAAAGCAACTGACCCAGCACGTCGTCCTCGGCCACCGCGAAGGCAAGCGCTTCCAGGCCGCCGATGGCGCACAGGGAACGGCGGCTCACCGCCATCACGGCGCCGAAACACATGTCCATGGGCCGGCGATCGAGATCCACCAGCGCCGAGGGCGCGATCCATTCGTTGACGTGCATGGCCCCCAGCACGGAAACCAGGTTCGACGCAGGCCAGCCGTTGTAGAGGCAGGTTACTGCACCGACAGCGGGGTCGGTCAGCGGCGATACCACGCTGGCGAGAAAGTCCCTGCCCACCCGGACATCGCTGTCGACCATGACGATATATTCATGCTTGACCGACAGGTACATGTTGGCGAGATTGCAGACTTTCGGATTGGAGCCTATCCGCCGCTCGTCAACGACCAGCGCCATATCAACCTGCGGGAATTCCCGCATTACCCTTTCGATTACCTTGCGGCCGGCGTCGTCGGCACGATGCAGGCCGAACACCACCTGGTATTCCGGATAGTCCTGGTCGCAGCAGGCGCGCAGGCATTCATACAGGCGATCCGGGGCACCGTACACGGGGAGCATGATCGTGACCGGCGGTTTGGCGCCCTGGGACGACGCCGCGCGGCAGCCGAAGCGGTACATCTGCCAAAGCGCCAGCATCATGTAGAAAATCGACGCGATAGTGAGCAGTACACCGGCGTCAGCGATCATAGACAGCATATTATGTCCTCCCCCTTGGCCGCGCCATGCGCAGGCGGGCCTTCAACAGCTGATTGGCTGGGCGGGCATTTCCGTTGCCGCCTCCTCCATCGGTTTGCGCGACGTCCGCAGCGCCAGCGGCGTTTGCTTGCGGATGGCGCGATCGACCAGTGACGGCAGCAGTGCATTGATTCGCGCGAACCATGGCTCGGCGCGCCCGAGAAGTACGGTTTTGCGATCTTTCAGCAGAGCGTCGACGATGCGGTCCGCGACCCATTCGGGCTCGTCCATGGGCATGCGCGTGGCTTCAGCGAAGCGATGGACCGCATCGGTATTCATGGGCGTTCGAACCGCGCGCGGCGCGACGTAGGTCACGCCCACCGTGGTGCCGGCGAGCTCGCGGCGCAATGCCTCGGAAAAGCCGCGCAACCCGAACTTGCTTGCGCAGTAGGCGCTGAAGCAGGGAAAGCCGATGCTGCCGAACGCGGAGCCGATGTTCACCACGCGGCCGCTGGCGGAGCGCCGCAGCAGCGGCAAAAGGCTTTGGGCCAGCAGGATGGGTCCGAGCAGGTTGGTTTCGATAACGCCTTTGATGGTTGCCGGATCGCTGTCGTCCAGCGGCGCGAAATCAAGCACGCCGGCGTTGTTGATCAGGATGTCGGCGCCGTTCCAGAACGAGGTGACGGCATCGAGCAGGACCTCGCGGCCGGGCGTCGTGCAGATATCGACGGGCAGGATTGCCGCATCCGCACCCAGGGGGTCCAGTTGATTCTTGACAGCCTGCAGCGGGGCTTCCCGACGCCCGACCAACAGCAGGCGGGCGCCCAGCTGCGCCAGCGCGGTTGAAAGTGCCGCACCGACGCCGCCGCCGGCGCCGGTTAGTATGATTTTCGCACCGCTCAAATTCACAGCTTCGCCTCCTTGGTTTCGGCGCCGGTGTTGTCAGCGACCTTGCCCTGAACTTTCCGCAACAGGGCTTCGGCCTCGGAGCGGCGGCCTTTGTCGGCGAGGGGCCGCTGCGGCCGGGGTTTCGCCGCCAGCGCTTTCTTGAGATAGGCCGCGGCCTCCTGGTTGCGTCCCTGCTCATGGAGGAAATCGCCGTAGAAATAATTCGCGTCAATGCCGTCAGGATTCAACGTCAACGCTTTTTGGAGACAGGTCGCGGCCTTGTCCTTGTCGCCGAAACCAAGCGGCCAGCCGGGCACCTTGTAGTAGAGGCTACCCAGGGTCGTGTAAATCGACCCCCCCAGCACGTCGGCGTTGATGCTTTCAGCTTTCAGCAGCAGGTCGCGGGCCTGCTTTACCATGCTGAGGGCGCTCAAGCCGCCTTTCACTCCCGCGTGCGTGCTCATTATGATCGCTTCCCACACCATCGGTTCGGCACGATTGGGAAACGCCTTCACCAGCGAGCCGGCCTCGTCGGTCAGCAGCGTGAAGGCGGCGTCCTGGTCGGCTTTCGGGGTCTGGTAGTTGGCCTTGGCCCAGCCTTGCTGCAGGGCCAGCAGGCGCGGGGCAAGATCCTCCGCGGCGTTTGCGTTGAACGCCAACAGGGTCAGACCGAGGAAAAGCGTCGCGGTAATCGAATGGATGATGGACATGGCGTAGTCTCCTGTGCCGGCGGGATCGGTTGGCCGGATGATCAGTTGATGGGCAGGGCACGGAACACATCGCCGTAGAGGCGATAGAACATGCCTGCGCAGTGGAGAATGTCGGCGCGGTCGGCGGAGTCTTCGACCTGATCCATCAGATCGGCGAAGAACCGCATGTGCTCCTGGTCCAGGGCGCCGTGCGACCGCAGATAGGTGAACGCGGTGTCGGGCAGGTTCAGCCCGCCCTGGATGGCGTCGGCGGCGGTGGTTGCGAAGCCGACGCTGGTGCCTTCCAGCACCAGCACCATCCCGAAAAAGCCGAGCGGGTTGCGTCGCTGAATCGTGTCGTAAGCATAGGCCACCATCAGCTCGGTGGCGGGATGCGGGCGGCTGTGCCGGATCGCTTCCGAATCGGCCCCAGTTGCCGCGATGTCGCTCAGGATCCATTCTTCGTGGCCGATTTCCTCCTCGATGTAACGGGCCACGGCCGGCCGCAGCCAGGCGTTGCGCTCCGGCATGCTGGCACCGCAACTCATCAGCAGAGGCACGGTGTGCCGGACGTGGTGGAAGGCCTGTGACAGGAACGCCTGGTAGGCGGACAGCGGCACCTCGCCGTTGACGCCGGCCCGCAGCGCTGGCGCCGCGAGCAGCGCGTCGCGGTCCGGCCCGGTACCGGCTATCAGGTCGTCATAAAACCCCATTCATATTCTCCTCGTAGAGAGCTTCGAGATGCATGCGATAGCGTTCCCATACCTGTTCGCGCCGTACCCGGCCGTTCCCGGTCAGCAGGTCATTGCCGACAGTGAACGGCGACTCGATGGAAATGAAATGACCGATCTGGGCATAGCCGGGTAAACGCCGGTTGGCGCGCGCAATCGCGGCTGCCAGCTCATGCTGCCGGCCGGATTTCGGCACGATCAGCGCGACATTGAACGGGCGCGCCTCGCCGTAGACCACGGCCTGATGCACGGCCCCCTCCAGCGTCAGCTCACGCTCGACCCATTCGGGAGACAGGTTGCGGCCGTAGGCCGTCGCGTAGGCGGTTTTCTTTCTGCCAGTCAGGACCAGGTAACCGTCTTTGTCGAGGTGACCCAGATCGCCGGTGGGCCAGAACGGCTGGCTACGGGCCGGGCCGTGCAGGTAGCCTTCGAACAAGGCGCCACCGACCATCACCTCGCCGTCCTCGGCGATCCGCAGATCGGCATGCGGAAGCGGCCGGCCGACCGTGCCGGGCCGGTGCGCGTCGCGATGATTGAGGCATACCACCGAAGCCGCTTCGGATAGTCCGTAGCCTTCGAATACTGGCAGGCCCATGCGGTGCGCGCTTTCGATCAGGCGTTCCGCGACCGGCGCGCCGCCTACTGCGATAAAGCGAAACGAACCGCCCGGTATTTCGCCGGCGGCCGTCGCTTCGACCAGCACCTGCAATAACTGCGGAACGAGTATCGCCGTGGTCGGTTTCAACCTGCGCAACCCCGCCAACAGGGCCTTGGGATCGAAGCGGCCGCTGAGCGCGTTGCTGGTCCATGCCGCCGGTGCCATGCAGATTGTCGCGCCTGCCAGCAGGGGGACGTAGACGGCACCGATGTTTTCCAGCAGTGTCGACAAAGGCAGCAGGCACAGGGCGCGATCTCGTTCACCGGCGCCCGCCGCTTCAAGCAGCGAAAAGGCTACGCGCCCGATCGTTTCGATGCGCAGGCACACGCCCTTGGGTTCACCCGTCGTGCCGGAGGTGTACGTGACTTTCGCGACACCGGCGAGCGACTGTGTGCGCTCGGAGCGGGGCAGCGAAAAGCCGCAAAGCACATCGCCTAGCGCCGCGATCCGGATATCGCTGCGCAGGCCGGTGATCGACTCCACCCGTACCGGATTGTCGGTCAGGATCAGGTCGATGCCGGCGTCGGCGATGACGTGCGAGATCTGCGCGTCGGAGAAGAAGGGTGGCAGCGGCACGCAGCAGGCGCCGCGCTCCTGCAGAGCGAGGTCCACCGCGATCCAGGCCGGACTGTTGTTCGAGAGCAGCCCAACCACACGTCCGTTCATTCGCGTCGCGATACGGGCAACGGTCGCGGCCAGTTCGCCGTAACTGATCGACGTCTCGCCGTATGAAATCGCCTCGCTCTCCGGTTGCGAGCGGGCGTGATGGGAAAGCGCGTGCACGAAAGCGCTCATGCCCGCATCGCCTCCGAGGCTCCGATCCGCTGGAAGCGGGCGGCGGCGCCCTTGAAGCCGGCGTCGCGCCAAAGTCTTTGCGCTTCGGCGCTAGCGGTGCCAATCACGGCGGAAAGCGTGCGGAATCCGGCATCGATGTCGCCGACGCAGACCCGCGGGCGCCGCAGGTAATAGCTTCCCCAACTGGCACCGGCATCGGGCAGGCGTACGGGGTCCGCGAGGCCCAGCTCGATCAATTCAACTCCCATGCGGCGAAAGGCGTTGTATAGGGCGGGGACCAGCGTGAACACCACCCACCGATAGCCCGCCGCGTGTAGGTAGGCGGTCAGCGCGGCAATCAGCCACCTGGCCTGGCCGGGATCGATGATCGCGAGGTTGCCGAGTTCCACGATCAGATTGCGTTCGACGGGAGCGTTCAGCGCCTCGCCCAGCCGTGCCTGCACCGGCAGATCGAGATAATGTTCGGAGAAGAAATGCGCGCTGCCGCCGTCGCGCAGACCCAGCGCGGCGTGCATGCCTGCCGCGCCTTCGAAGGCCAACAGCAGGGGATAGAATGCATCGACGCGGGCGCCGTAAGTGCGGCGGAAGACCTCGCGTATCAGCTGCTCGGGGCGTTGCCGATCCGGGGCCGTTTCACCGAAGCTCACGATCCGCATCGGTTCGGCAGGCGCGTCGAGGAGGGGGAGGATCTTGCCCGCCCGTCGGGATTGGGCAGGTGCGGCGTGGCGCCGCGCGGGCAAGTACATTGTTTGCGTTTCGCTCATGGAGCGGCGACAACGCAAACGTCGTGCCTAATTATTAACTAATTGTATTTTATAGATAAATATGAATCTCGCAGAGGCCTGACAGGCGCAAGCAGCGCAGGCCGCGCAAAAATGGTATGCAAAAACCGTAGGCCGGCCAAGGCGGCGGCCTGCCGATGTCACGACTGTCCGCGCCACTGCGGTCGGACTGCGCGGACGTAAGCCGAAAGGGGCCGGCTATGGACCCGGTGTGGCGGCGGGATGGCTGCAGGCCGAGGTCGGCACCGGATAGTCGTCGGGAACATCGATTGTCGCGATCACCTTGACGCGGGTGTCAACGTCGCACCCGAGCACGTAGCCGATCGCACCCGGCGTGGTCGCGACGAAGCGCAGCACCGCCTCCTGCGAATTCAGGGTTGGCGGCGGCGATACGCCGTGGAAGTATTCCTCGTTCCAGTAGGCCTGCATGTTCTCAGGCAACCTGCCCAGGACGGCAACCGAAAAAGCCACCCGCAGGGGATTGGCGGCGGGCAGGTTCACCGGCACAATGCTGCGACCCGAGGCGTCGATTAGCAATTTGCGCCGGAATATCGAGGCCAGTTCGGCTTTACTCGAGTCATTGCGCAGGTCTCCGCTCGCAACGATCACGGCGATACGCTCGCCGGCCACGGCGGCGCAGTCGAAGCCGGCCAAAAGGGCCAGCAGGGCGGCGAGCAGGGCTTTGCGCGTCATTCCGGTTCGACTCAAAACAGAATTGCCATCGAGGCCAGCCAGCTGTCCGGGGAGATGACGTCGTTGTTGTCGCCGATGTGATACTCGACCTTGAAGACCAGCGGCGAAACCGGGCGGTAGGCGAGGCCGAAGGTGCCGATCGCCGCCGTGCCGCGGGTCAGACGGCTGTTGAACCACTCGCCGCGCGCGACGCCGAAAAGGTGGCCGAACAGCGGCGCGACACCCTGAACGAAGCCTCCCCATTCAGCGCGTTCGTTGCCTTCCTCACTGGCGCGGAAGGCGAATTCGGAACTCAGCTCGTAGCCGTTGCGCGACCAGGTGCCGTCGACACCGACAAGGTGCTTTCTTTCCTTGAAGCCGTGCATGTGGAAGGAACTGTAGGAAAGGCCCACGCGTGTACTGTCTTCGAACATGTGGTAGACCAGGCGAAACCCGTAGGCATTCATGAACTTGTCGGTTGGTGGAATGCCGGCTTCCACGCCCTTGGTGCCTTCGTTCTTGGGGTCGAGATCGCTGGTGTCGTCGGCGTAGGCGATGTAGTCGAGCTCGTCATCGCGCAACGGCAGCGTGCCGTAGACCATCGCGCCGGTGGATTGCTGGGCGAAGATGCGTTCCGTGACCAGCGGCCGCGACGTGGTCCACACCAGCGGCGAGGCATGGATCAGGTTCCAGTGGCCGATGGGAGTCAGGAATTTGCCGAACCGCAAGGTGAACCGATCGGTCGCGTCATAGTCCACGTACAGGCGTTCAAGGTCGAACTCCGCGTTACGCGTGCTCAGGCCGTGGCTGTCCAGGGTGAGCCCCTGTCCGATCTCGATTTCGGAGAAGACGTGCGTCCGCGTGGCCGGATTCCACGACAGGAACATGCTGGCATCCTCGGTATCGAGGCTCGAAGACTTGTGGCGCGGGGCCTGCCAGCGCAGCGTGAAATATCCCCCTATGGTCAGGTTGGCCGAAGGCACGCTATAACCATGTCCCAGCTGGTAATGCTGCCCGTTGGCACCTGCATCCGCGGCGGTTGCGCGGCTTGATGCGCCGCCGCTCAGCAAGACCAGCAAAGCGAGCGACAGCACGCCGCCGGCGGTTTTCGGAGTACGCGTAACGTCGCGCCGAGCCGGAGGACAATGGTTCAAGGCGTTCATTTTCTGATGCAAGCTGGCGGCGCTCATGGCAGGATGGCCCCGGATTGTGTGGTCACGACCGTTTTGAAAACTTAAAGAACATGCCAGGAACGTCGCATCGACAGGCAGGTTCCGGCTGCGAATTATGCGTGCAATAGACTCGACATCGCCACCCCCGTGAAGATTGGACGTACCCTGCTGCTGGCGTTTCTCGGGCTGAGCCTGCTCTCCGCGACCCTGATGACCGCTCTCGCCTATACCCGTTCTCGCAACGCGCTCGAGCTGGAGATCCGCCACAATCTGCGTGCGCGGGCCGGTGCGCTCATGCAGCAAATTGACACCATGCTGTTCGAACGCATGCAGAACGTGAGCGGATGGAGCCGGCTGGAGGTCATGCAGGACGCCCGTATCGGCGACGTCGACAAACGCCTGTCGCATCTTCTTACCGACGTTCGCGCCGCCTACGGCGACGTCTACACCAATATTCTATGCGTAAAGGACGGCCGTATCGTGGCCGCCAGCACGCCCGCGCTGATTGGCGAGATCTGGAAACCCAACCCGACCTGGCTGACGGCTCACCTTCAGCAGGGCGAAGTGCAGATCACCGAGCCGGAATATACGGGCGGTGACGATACCAGGCTGGCGCTGCGCGCGCCCGTCACGGACAAGTACAGCCACGGCAGGCTCGCCGAACTCTACGGCCTGTTCAACTGGAATGAGGTGCAGTCGCTGATGGATCGTGCCGTATCAGGTGGCACCGTTCATCTGGTGCAGTACGCCGTGTTGCTTGATGCAAGCGGCCGGATCATCGCCGCTTCCGGGTCGCTGCCCGGTCGGGGGATCCTGCTCAGCAGCTGGCTCGCGGACTGGCGCCAGAAGAAAGGTAAAGAGGGCACCTTCACCCGCGACGACTCGAAAATGGGCCTGGGCAGGGTGGAAGTCGGATATGCCACCTCGAACGGCTATCAGCGGTTCGGCGGCTTCGGTTGGCAGGTGCTGGTCATCGAGCCGACTGCGGTGGCATTCGCCCCGGTATTCAGCCTGTTGTGGGCGCTGCTGGGACTGTTTCTGCTTACCATGGTCTTCGCGGGCGGTGTCGCCATACTCATCGCACGCCGCCTTGCCCTGCCAATCCAGCAACTGACCCTGTACACGCGACGTTTCCGCGCCGGCGTCGACGAACCGCCGCCGATCTCCGCCGGCGGTGGCGAAATCGGCGAACTTAGCCGGGCCTTTTCCCAGATGATCGGCGATCTGCGGGTGTCGCAGGAACGACTTGTCCAAGCGGGCAAACTGACCGTGGTTGGTGAGATGGCGGCGGTCATGGCGCACGAAGTACGTACGCCGCTGGGCATACTCAAATCGTCAGGACAACTGCTGGCCCGCGAGCAGCAGCTTTCGCCCGAGGGCCAGGAGATGGTCGGCTTCATACTGAGTGAAACGGAAAGGTTGAACCGCCTCATTACCACGCTGATCGAATGTGCGCGGCCAAGGCCACCTCAGTTTCGTCCCGCCGACCTTCATGCGATCATCCGCCGTTCGCTGGAACTGATCGAGGTGCAGGCGTCGAACCGCTCAATCCGCCTGGAGCAGGATCTGAAGGCAGAGCCATCGGAACTGGTTTGCGACGCCGAGCAATTGTTGCAGGTTGTCCTCAATCTCGTGCTCAATGCCGTGCAGGTGCTGCGCCAGGACGGTATCGTTCGGGTTGGCACCCACATCAGCGGCGACGACCTGGTGATTGAGATCGCCGACAATGGACCGGGCATCCCTCCCGACAAGCGTACGCGAATATTCGACCCTTTCGTCACATTTCGTGAAGGTGGCATTGGCCTGGGGCTGACCGTGGTGCAGCAGACCGTGCGACAACATGGTGGCAGCGTCGAAGTCGGTGCTAGCGGGCTGGGCGGGGCCCTGTTCCGGATCTGCCTGCCCAGGAACCGAAAGGAAGAGCCACAAGCATGAGTCAGGCGCGAATACTGATCGTCGACGACGAACCAAAAATGCAGCGGGTCCTTGAGATCATGCTGCGGAAGATGGGGCACGAAGTGCTGTGCGCCGGCAACGGCAGCGAAGCGCTGGCCCTGGCTGAGAAGGAGTCTTTGGATCTGATCATCACCGATTTGCGCATGCCGGTGATGGACGGCGAAGAACTGCTGCGCTCCCTGCGTCAGCGCGAAGACAATACACCCGTGATCGTGATCACCGCCTACGGTACCGTCGAAAGCGCAGTTGCCGCCATGAAGCATGGTGCATCGGACTACCTGATCCGGCCGTTCGAGGTCGACACGGTCGAGCTCGCCGTCGCGCGGGCTCTGACGGTCGCGCAGATGGAGAGCCAGAACCGCTATCTTCGCGCCGAGGTGGAAAAGGGCTGGGATACATTTGTCGGCACCAGCGCGCCGATGCGTGCGGTTTACGAGTTGATCCGCCAGGTGGCGCCCACGCGTGCGGCGGTGCTGATAACGGGCGAGACCGGCACCGGCAAGGAACTGGTGGCGCATGCGATCCATA
>CAYVOU010000005.1:0-16001 GCA_964453295.1 uncultured Gammaproteobacteria bacterium | reverse complement strand
GTTTTCGGCGATACTGTCGAAAAGATCCGTCGGGACGGCGGGATTGATTGCCATGTCGGCGTCGAAACGCAGGTAGGACGTCTGGTTGCGCGCTATCAGTGACTCCCACCACTCGGCCAGAGGCCGTTCGATCGTCTCGGTCTTCTCCGGCGACTGCAGCTTGTCCAAGGCGAGCTGCAGTCGTTGTGTGATGAGGGGAAGCTGCTTTTCAAGGAGCTGCTGGCCGCGCCTCGTCGCCGTTGGCGAGCCGGGGTCGCCATTTCGATCCTGAACCAGCACAAGGGTGATCGCCTGCAAGGATTGCAGCAGGTTCTTGATGTCGTGCGTGACTCGCGCCCCGGTTTCGTAGACGGCGCGAAGTTGCGCCTGTTTTGCCAGTTCCTGTTCGCGCAGCTTGGCGACGTAGAAATGCGAAACCAGTTCGACCAGCAGCTTGCTGTGCAGCGCCAGCATCGGACCGGCAGGACGGAAGGTATTGAGCCGGACATCCAGGCCGAAGGTGTGCACCGGGAACACGTAAGGCGTCATCACACCGGCTGAACCGTCGCCGTCTTCGGATTGCCAGTGCACGCCGCTGACCCACGGCAGTCGGCCAAGTTCTAGCATGGCGTATTCCAGGAATTCCCGAGGTGTCTGTTGCTGGTCCGCCAAAGCGGAGACTGCGGCGAGCCAGTTCTCGAAGGGCGTGCCGATATTGAGCAGGGATCGTTCCCAGAGTTGCGCCAGTCCCAGAGTGCCGGTGCGCCGGCTCAACAGCCAGCTGATTATCAGCAGGAACACCGCCAGGACGATCATCGACTCGATCAGCGCGACCGCGTAATTGGCTGCGGATACGTGCGTGATCAGCAGGGCGCTCTGCGCAAACATGGCGGTCATCAGCGACACGGTCAGTGCACGCAGCAGGTCGACGGTGGGTGTGCCGCGGGCCGGGTCGGGGCCGGTTGGAACGAACAGCATCAGCATTGGCAGCAGAAGAAGCCCATAGCGGAAGAAGCCGACTACGTCGTTGCCCAGCCCTTCCGTGCCGGCAACCTGGGGTATGCATCGGATCACGAGTTTGGAGATCAGGAATGCCAGCGTCAGCATGTAGACGAAGCGTTCGCGGTAGGTGGACAGCGAGCGGCCTCCTACCAGGCCGATCAGGATCACCAGCCAGCAGATCAGCGTCCACCAGTTGAGCGTCAGTACGAAGCCGAGCGTGAACAAGAAGACAGCGAAGCCGCCGGCGAGGTCCACGCGCAGGTCGCCGCGCCAGATGGGTTGCCACATGAAAAACAGCCCGAGATGGGCCAGCATCAGCGATTTGGAAAGATTGTCGCCAAAGTCCCACCAGGTCGAAAGGTGCAGGAGCAACAGCATCGCGGCCAGCACGCGGCTCTCGTGCCGGCGGGCAAGGGTGGTGATGTTCTGCGCGCTATAGCCGCTATTCATGGAATCTGGCCGTCGTTGTAGACTCAACCATCTGTAGGCGCCGGGCAGAGTTCGACCTTGCCGAACTCTGGAAAGTGACCTTCCGCGATGCACGGAAAGGGTCGCCGGAGCCGGGCTAAATGGTACCCGATCGTTCGTATTGGAGGCCTGTGCAGCAATGTGGCAGAAGATTGGCAGCATTGCCAGATTTACCGCGCTGGAAGCCGTACGCGGCCGCCTGGCTTGGTTGCTCGGTGGCTCGTTGATCGCCGTGGTGCTGTTGGCGGAATTTGCCGGCGCCATAGCGATCACCGAGAGCAATGCCGTCAAGACGGCGCTGGCCGCGGGCGTGCTGCGGCTGTTCGCGGTGTTCGTGATCGCCTTGTTCGTCATCAGCAGCATGGCGCGCGAGCAGGCCGACAAGGGCAGCGAACTGATCCTGTCCCTGCCGCTGTCCCGGGCGGTCTACTATTTCGGCAAGCTGCTGGGCTATGGCCTGGTCGCGCTGGCGGCGGCGACGGTATTCGCCCTCTCGGCCTGTTTTTTGGCGCCCCCGGCGCAGGCACTCTGGTGGGGGGTGTCGCTTTTCTGCGAACTGCTTTTGGTGACTGCGGTGAGCCTGCTCTGCCTTTTTACGCTGAAGCAGCTCACCACTGCGCTCAGCGTCGTGGCCGCCTTTTACGTGCTCTCGCGTGCCATCGCCGCCATCCAGCTGATTGGCCACGGGCCGGTGTTGGATCCTGGCGCTTGGTCGAACCGATTCATGACGATGATGATCGACGGCCTGGCGTTCGTCTTGCCGGACCTGTACCGGTTCACGCCGAGCCACTGGCTGGTGTATCACGACGGCAGCGCGGCGTCGTTGTTTCCCATCGTGATGCAGACCCTGATCTATCTTTGCCTGCTGGCAGCGGCCAGTCTCTTCGACCTATATCGGAAGAACTTCTGAAATGGCCTGGTGGGGCAATGAACGTCCGGTTTCGGCGGTGCCCAGGCCCGTCCTGCTGTTACTGGCGGTCGCGCTGATCCTGCAAGCTGCGTGGCACCTGACCCGGCCCTCGCCGACGCCACGCGCGGCGGCATTGCCGGTCCCGCCGCCTGCCCAGTACCTGCGATTGCTGAGCCTGGGCGACCCGCTGCCCTTGGCAAAGAGTCTGATGCTGTGGCTGCAGGCCTTCGACAACCCCCCGGGCATCAGCATCCCCTTCGCCGATCTCGATTACGGGCGGGTCATCCAGTGGCTCCGGCGCATACTGGCCCTGGATCCGCGCGGACAATATCCGTTGCTCGCGGCGGCGCGGTTGTACGCCGACGTGCCGTCGCCGCCCCGGCAGAAGCAGATGCTGGCATTCGTCTATCGGGAATTTTTGAAGGATCCCAACCGCCGCTGGCCCTGGATGGCGCATGCGGTGTTCGTCGCCAGGCATCGCCTCCACGACATGAAGCTGGCCCTGAAATACGCCAACGCACTGGCGAAGTTCGCCACCGGGCCGAAGGTGCCGGATTGGGCCAAGCAGATGCGCATATTCGTGATGGCCGACATGGGCGACGTCGAAGCGGCCAAAGTCCTTCTGGGCGGCCTGCTCGCCAGCGGCGAGATCAAGGATCCGCACGAACTGGCGTTCCTAAGGAAACGGCTGGACGAAATGGAAGCGAAGTCGCGCCGCCCGGGTGGCAAGGCGGGCGGTCAATCCCCGTAGTCCACGGACCGGCGCTCGGTGCGGATGGTCTTGGCAAACTCGACCACCTCCATGTGCGCCGGGCATTTCAAGTAGGCGTCGAGCGAGGCACGGTCGGTGAACTCCGAATACAGCGCCACATCGCTGACGTCGTTGCCGGGCAGGGCGTTGATGCCAACTTCGAGCCGCAACAATCCCGGTACGCAACCGCGCAGAGCCTCCAGTTTCTGCTTGAACATCAAAGCCGTTTCCGACTGCGTGCTGCCTTCCGCGGCCTTGATGCGCCACATCACGATGTGCCTGAACATGATCTTCCTTTTGTTGGTTAGGTTTGATTCAATCTGTTACGGGTTTCAGCCGCCGCTCAGGCGGGTTCTATCAGGGCGGCAATGGGCCTGAAATCCTTGTGGGGCGGCAGGGGTTCGCGAATCACGTGGCCGCGGCGGCTTTGTTGGCGATACAAGCGGTAGGCGCGTTTCCCCGGCCGGGAAACGATGATGCGGTAGTGATCGTCGACGATTTCAATCGCGCAACAGTCCTCCAGCGCGAGTGCCACCCCGGCGGTCTTGCTCATCATCTTGCGCAGCGCCGGTTGCCGATGCGGTTCGCTGTCGTAATGGGGACACAGGAGCAGGTCGACGAAGTCCAGGCCGGCCACCTTGATTAGCGTCTTGTTGCGCGCGTCGGCAAACTTGCGGGAGTCGCTGTTGCCCTGCCGGAACCAGCAGATCGCGCCGGCACTCAGGCCTGACAGCACGGTCCCCTGCCGGCGCGCCCGGTCCAGCAGGCGGTCAATGCCGAGCCGACGCCACAGCCGCATCATCCGCAGCGTGTTGCCCCCACCCACGTAGATGATATCCGCCGCCAGGATTTTCTCACGCGTTTCCCCACGGCTCGGCGGTGCCCGGTAAAGCAGCAGCGAGTCAACGCGACAACCCAGTCGCCCGCCGAACTGGCGCGCAACCGCATCGCAGTAATCCTGCGGGTCGAGGCTGGCCGTGGGGATGAACAGGAGGCGAGGCCGGGCCTTGCCGCTCAGGGAGACGATTTCACGGTCGATGGTTGTGGTTTGGGGCGTGGCGGTGCGCAGGCGGCCGCCGCCGATGGCAATGATTTTTCTTTTCACGGCGAACTGACGTCTTTTCGAATAAAGCGATGGCGGGCGCGTCTCAAGCCGTTAATATACCTTTTGTGAGCCCGGCCGCGCAGGACAAGATCATAATATGGCGTCGAATTTGAACGGTAGCGCCGCAATCGAGACGGGGTTGGCGACCTTGCCGGAATTGCTGCGTGAGCCGGCAAGGCAGGCGTGGGAAGCCTTACGCCCGTGCCTGGCGACAACCGCCGACGGCGTACCAGGCGACGCCGCGGCCGTTTTGCCGCGGCTGCTTGCGGCCAGCCCGTTCCTCGGCCGCGAATGCGCGCGCCAGCCCGATCTGCTCGGTGACCTGCTGACCAGCGGCGATCTTCATCGCGACTATGGGCCTGGTGATTCGGCCGGGCGGCTTCAGGCGGAACTGTCGCAGGTCACGGACGAGGCTGAGCTGTTGCGGACGCTGCGCCGGATCCGCGCCCGCGAGATGGTGCGGATCACATGGCGCGATCTCGCGGGTGTCGCCGGCCTGGACCAGGTCCTCGCGGAGCTGTCCTGGTTTGCCGACGCAATGCTTGATGCGGCCCTTTCGTGGTTGTACGCCGATCAGTGCCGCAGGATTGGCACCCCGCTCGACGGACAGGGTCAGCCGCAAACCCTGTTCGTGATCGCCATGGGCAAGCTGGGCGGCTGCGAACTCAATTTTTCCTCCGACCTCGACCTCATCTTCGTTTATCCGGAGAGCGGTGAAACCGCGGGCGCTGCCCGCAGCGTGTCCAACCAGGAGTTTTTCGATCGCCTCGGGCGGCGCCTGATCAAGGCTCTCAACGATGCGACTGCCGACGGTTTCGCGTTTCGCATCGACATGCGTCTGCGGCCGTTCGGTGAGAGCGGCGCCCTGACCCTCAGCATGGCGGCGATGGAAATGTACTACGAGGCGCATGCGCGGGACTGGGAGCGCTACGCCATGGTGAAGGGGCGAATTGCCGCCGGCAACCGGGAGGCGGGGGCGCGCATGCTGGCGGTGCTGCAACCCTTCGTTTACCGGCGCTACGTCGACTACGGCATGCTTCAGGCCCTGCGTGAAATGAAGCAGCTCATCACCGCTGAGATGTCGCGTTCGGCGTTGGACCACGACATCAAGCGCGGCCCCGGCGGCATTCGCGAAATCGAATTCCTGGCGCAGGTCTTCCAGCTGATACGCGGCGGCCAGGAACCGGCCTTGCGCACGGCATCGACACGTGCGGCGCTGGCCGCGCTCGAGGAATTGCGGCTGCTGCCCGGCGCCACGGTCGCCGAGTTGCGGTCGGCCTACCAGTTCCTTCGTAACAGCGAACACCGGCTGCAACAGATCGATGACCGTCAAACGCAGGACCTGCCGGAGGATGAAGCCGACCGCGCCCGGGTTGCGCTGGGCATGGGCTATCCGGACTGGGCGGCTTACCTCGCCGCGCTGGAGGCGCATCGCCGGCGGGTGCAGGCGCATTTCGCCGACCTGCTCGGCAGCGCGGCTGACGAAGATGCCGGTACCGGCAGCAGCGACGGCGCCGACCACAAGCAGGCGATTGCCATGCTGTGGTCCGGCCAGGAAAGCGGCGACGCCGCGATAGCCATCCTGGAATCGCTGGGATTCACCGAGGCCGAGGCCGCGCTCAAGGAAATCGATACGTTTCGGCTTTCCCACGATATCGGCCGCCTGGGTCAGCACGGCCAGGAACGGCTGGCCCGGCTCCTGCCCATGGTGCTGCACACCGTGGCCGGCGGCCGCAACGAGACCGCCGCGCTGGCGCGCATCTTCAAGCTGCTGGAAGCGGTCGCCCGGCGCAGCGTTTACATGGTGCTGCTGGTGGAGCATCCGCGGGCGCTGCGCCAGCTCGCGCGGCTGATGGCCGCCAGTCCGTGGGTCGCCGACTACATCACGTTGCAGCCGGCTCTGCTCGACGAACTGCTCGACCCGCGCCGGCTTTACTCGCCGCCGCAGCGGGAGGCCCTGAGGAATGAGCTTGCCGCCGAACTCGCCAAGTTCGCCCCGGACGACCTGGAACGGCAGATGGACGCATTGCGCCACTTCCGCTACACGCAAATGCTGAAGGTTGTGGCCGCCGATCTGACCGGGCACCTGCCTTTGCCGCAGGTCAGCAACCACCTCACCGCGATCGCGGAGACGGTGGTGGAGGCGTCGCTGAGGCTTGCCCGGTCCCATATGGTCGCCCGTTACGGGGAACCGCAATGTCCCGGCGAGAGCGGGAGGGGGGCCGCGGGCTTCGCCATCATCGCCTACGGCAAGCTGGGTGGGCACGAACTGGGCTATGGCTCGGACCTGGACTTGGTTTTCGTACAGCACGGCGGCGCTGAGGGGCACACCGACGGCGCTTCGCCGATCGAGAACGGCGTGTTTTTTACCCGCCTCGGGCAGCGACTGATCCATCTGCTCTCGACCATCACGCCGGCTGGCCAGTGCTACAAGATCGACACCCGGCTCAGGCCCAGCGGCGCTTCCGGTCTGCTGGTGAGCGACCTGGACGCCTTCCTGCAATACCAGCTCAAGGACGCCTGGACCTGGGAGCACCAGGCGCTGGTGCGGGCACGCTACGTCGCGGGCGACCCGCAGGTCGGGGAGCGCTTCGATGCGATCCGCCGCCAGGTGCTGTCGCAGTCGCGCGACCCGGACAGGCTGCGCCGGGACATCGTCGACATGCGCGAGCGCATGCGCCGCGAGCTGATGGCGAAGGATCCGGCGGTTTTCGATCTGAAACAGGGACCGGGAGGTATCACCGACATTGAATTTATGGTGCAATATGGCGTCCTGTCCCATGCGGCCGCGCAGCCGGAACTGCTCAGGTGGACCGACAACCTGCGGCTGCTTGAAACCTTTGGCGAGTGCGGGCTGATGCCCGTTTCGGACTGCATGGCGCTGCGGGACATCTACTTTGCCTACCGGCAGGAAACGCACCGCCGCGCTTTGCAGGAGCAGCCGCCACTGGTTGGCGCGGGCGAATTCCCAAAGCAAAGACAAAAGGTCAACGAGTTATGGCAGCGCTTTGTCCTGCAAGGCGCGTAAGTCCCGGAGTGGAGAACTGAAGATGGCAACGATGGATGACCGTGACGGCGTCATCTGGCTGGACGGCAAACTGGTGCCGTGGCGGGATGCCCGCACCCATGTGCTGACGCATACGCTGCATTACGGCATGGGTGTTTTCGAGGGCATCCGCGCCTACAAGACCGACGACGGCGCGGCAATCTTCCGCCTCGACGAGCACATGCAGCGCTTGTTCAACTCGGCCAAGATCCTGCGCATGAACATGCCCTACGATCGCGTCACGCTCAGTGAAGCCTGCCGCGCGGTCGTGCGCGAGAACAAGCTGGAGTCGGCCTACATCCGTCCCATGTGCTTTCTCGGCAGCGAGGGCATGGGGCTGCGCGCCGACAACCTGAACACGCACGTGATGGTGGCGGCCTGGTCCTGGGGTTCCTACCTGGGCGACGACGGCATGGCCAAGGGCATACGCATCAAGACCTCGTCCTACACCCGCCATCACGTCAACATCACCATGTGCAAGGCCAAGGCCAACGGCAACTATATGAACTCGATGCTGGCGCTGCGCGAGGCCATTGACTGCGGCTATGACGAGGCGCTGTTGCTGGATCCGGAAGGCTACGTCGCCGAGGGTAGCGGCGAGAACATCTTCATCGTGCGCAACGGCGAACTGCGCACGCCTGACCTTACCTCGGCGCTGGAAGGCATCACCCGCGAGACCATCATCAGTCTCGCCGGCGAACTCGGCATCCGGGTGAAGGAGTGCCGTATCACCCGCGACGAGGTGTACATCGCGGACGAGGCGTTTTTCAGCGGCACCGCCGCCGAGGTCACACCCATACGCGAACTCGATGGACGGGCGATCGGCAGCGGTGGGCGCGGGCCGATCACCGAAAAGCTGCAAGCCATGTACTTCGACCTGGTGCACGGCCGCCGCGCCGATCGACGCGACTGGCTGACCGGCGTTGCCTGAGCTGTGGCCTCGACGCGCCGTTGTCCCGCCAACGTCACATCCATACAGTGATAGCGAAGGAGATTGTTGATGGCTGCGCAGAACGTGACCGATGCCGGCACTATCACCCCTAATGCCCAGAATCGTTACGAAGTGACCGCCAGGGACCTGCCCCTGCACTGCCCTTTGCCGGGGATGAGCCTGTGGAACTCGCATCCGCGCGTGTTCCTGCCCATCGAACAGACGGGCCAGGCCAAGTGTCCCTACTGTGGCGCTGAATTCACCCTCGTCAATTCCTGAGCCGTCGCCGCTGATCGTCTGGCGGCTGACCGACCGAAAGCGCGGCCACGACAACCAGTCGCGGGGACTGGTGCAGGCCTTGTCGCGACTGCGGCAGGTCACGGTCTGCGAACTGCCGACGGGGTCCGCCGTGGAGGCTTTTCTCCAGTGGTTGACCGGCCGTTTCCCGCCGGGCGTCGCGTTGCCGAGGCCTGACCTGATCGTCGGTGCCGGTCACGGGACCCACTGGCCGATGCTTGCCGCGCGCCGGGCATTCGGCGGCCGCAGTGTAGTCCTGATGAAGCCCAGCCTGCCGCTGAGATGCTTCGACCTCTGTCTTATCCCGCGCCACGACGATGTCCCTGAGACCGGCAACGTCATCGTGACCGAAGGCGCGCTCAACACCATCGTGCCGGCCGGAGAGCTCGACGACGCCGCGGGCCTGATCCTGGTGGGCGGTATTTCCCGACACTACGCCTGGGACAACGATGCCGTTCTCGCCCAGGTCAAGACCGTGCTGAAGCAGGATGCAAAGACGAGCTGGATGATCACGGATTCCCGCCGCACGCCACCGGCCGCCAGCGCCGCCCTGGCAGGCCTGCAGGGCGGCAACGTCCGCCGCTTCGTGTCCTCTCGCGAAACCGACGCCGACTGGTTGCCGCAGCAGCTCAAGCGTTGCGGCAAGGTATGGGTAACGGAAGACAGCGTATCGATGGTCCACGAGGCCTTGACCGCGGGTGCCGCCGTGGGACTGATCGACGTGCCGATTGCCAGGACCAACCGGATCAGTCGGGCCCTGCGTCGGCTGGTGGACGGGCGCTTCCTTACAACATTGGTCGACTGGATGGCCGGCGCCACGCTCAAGCCGCCCCGCGAGCCGTTGCGGGAAGCGGATCGTTGCGCGGCGCTGGTGCTGGAACGCCTGGGGCTTTGACCGCCGTTCAGTTCGGCCGCTGCGAGGCTTCGGGTTCGTCGGCGGCCGGCGCCGGACCGGCGGCCGGTCCGGACTGGTGATGGACCATGCGCCATCTCGAACCTTCGCGGCGAAAGATGTTGGTTGCCACCAGGACATCGCTGCCCACGACCTCGTAGCAGATCACGAACGACACGTCGCCCTGGAGAAAGGCCTGCGCACCACGGCAGGCGACGGTCGGCTGCTGGTCGTTGGAAAAGATGCGCGCCCAGCTCTCGAGCACTTCTATGCGCGTGGTCAGCGCCTGCCAGCCGGGATGGATGCAGGCCACGGGCGCGGCCTGAGACCAGACGTCGTCCATCGCATCCAGGTCGGCGTTGGCAAAAGCCACGTAGAAGGCTTCGTTGGCAAACAATACGGCGTCATGCATGGACATGCCGGCCAGTGTACACCAGCCGTTTCACTCACGCGCCGCGCCGGGAAGCTTCCTGTCGGTGAGACGTGCCCGTCGCAACGGCAGTTCCTGAGGCGGCGGGGTCCCGGCCGCTGCGCTTAGCGTGGCCCGGAAAAATCCTGCTGCTCGATGACCTCGCCGGGCTTCGTGCCGGCCCGCAACCTGCCCTGATAGACCAGGAAGCGGCCCCCCGGACCGTGATCGCCGGCGCCGACCTCCATCCAGGTCCACAGATCACCGGTCTGGGTATCGACGATCAACACCTTGCCGCCTATATCGCTGCCGACCTGCACGGGCACGGCCTGGTAGCGACCGTCGGCCGCAGCGATGCCGGGCAGCAGTAAGGCCGCCCCCACTAAAGCTCGCAGCATTCGCATGGCTGTTTCCTCTTTGATTGTGACGCGGTTGAAATGGGGTGCCCGTCGCACGGGCGGGGTTGCGATTGAACCGGCGAATGCCGGCCGGACTGCGCTTGCGCGGGACGCGCCGCGGCTCAGACGGCCGCGGCGGCTTCGACGTCAGGCGAGCTGACCGCCGTCATTTCGCGCGCGGCGGCAATCATGGCGAGTCTCGCGACGACGCCGTAGGCGTAGAAGCGATTGGGATGGGCCTGCGGCGACAGTTCGCGATCAGGCGTGTTGCAGCAGTCGGCGAAGGCGAGCGGTTCGAAGCGCATGCCGGGTGCATTGAGGTTCTCGTTGGCGGTGCGGTCGGTATGGACCCGGTAGAAGCCGCCGACCACATGCCGGTCGATCAGGTACACCACCGGTTCGGCCACCGCCGGCGGTTCGCCCCAGGTCTCGTGCGTATAGATGCCTTCCTGCACGATGACGTTGCGGATGGCCTGGCCTTCCTTGCTGGTGGACATGCGGGTGCGCTGCTTGCGATTGAGGCTCAGCACGTCTTCCGGTCCGTGCACCGTCATGACGCCCATGCCGTAGGTGCCGGCATCGGCCTTGACGATGATGAACGGTTTGCACTTGATGCTGTACTGGTCGTACTTCTCCTGGATCGACTCCAGCAGGTCGCCGACGTGGCGTTCCAGGCAGCCGGTGCCGGTGCCGTCCATGAAGTTGACCTGGCCGCAGTTTTCGAACATCGGATCGACGAGCCACGGATCCAGCCCGATGTGGCGGCCGAACTCCTCGGCGACACGTTGGTAGTGGCCAAAATGCGTCGACTTCAGTCGCGTCGACCAGCCGAGGTCCAGTGGCGGCGCCACGTCCTGCTCAAGGTGTTCCAGGATCGGCGGGCGTCCTCCCGACAGGTCGTTATTGAGCACGACCAGATCAGGATCGAAGTTGCCGACACGCACGCGGTTGCCCGCCCGTACCAGCGGTTCCAGTGTGACCGAGCGACCGGAAGGCAGTTCGATGGTCTGCGGTTCCTTGAGGTCCGGGATCAGCGAGCCGATGCGGACTTCCAGTCCGGCCTTATCGATCATGCCGGTGAGTATCGACAGGCTCTCAAGGTAGAAAAGGTTGCGGGTGTGGTTTTCCGGCACAACGACGACACGGGTGACGTTTTCGTCGAAGCGGTCCATAGCCGCCTGTATCGCCTGGATGCACAGCGACATGAATGCCGGATTGAGATTGTTGAAGCCGGCCGGGAACAAATTGGTGTCTACCGGCGCGATCTTGTAGCCGGCATTGCGCAGATCGACGGAGGTGTACAGGGGCGGTGGCGAGCTGCGCAACTCCTGGCGGAACCACGCTTCGATTTCCGACTGGTGATCGAGCAGGTGCTGTTCGACATGCGCCAGCGGGCCGCTCTGCGCGGTGGTCAGGTTCGGGACGGCACTGGAGTAACGCTTCGCCATAGGTGGAATTGTACACCATGTCTCCGGCCGGCAAGCCGTCAGCGGAAGTCTCCCCACAGGGCCTGCATGGCCGCCAGCGCCGCGACTGCCGCCGTTTCGGTACGCAATATGCGTGGTCCCAGGCGTACCGGCAGGTAGCCCGCCCGTGCGGCCGACTCGAGTTCGACGGGATCCAGGCCGCCTTCAGGCCCAATCAGCATCGTGACGGTGTTGTGCGGCGGCGTCAGCGCGCTCAACGCAGTTTCCGCGCCGCCGCGCAGAACGATCTTCGATCCATTCTCCGGCCGGTCCAGCCATTGTTGCAGTCCCTGCACCGGCAACAGCCTCGGCAGGTGATTGCGTCCACACTGTTCGCAGGCGCTGACGATGACCTTGTGCCAGTGCGCCAGGCGTTTCTCGGTGCGATCCGCGTCAAGCTTCACCGTGCTTCTCAGCGTGGTGAGCGGCGCGATGGCGGTGACGCCGAGTTCGACCGCCTTCTGTATGGTGTAGTCCATGCGTTCACCGCGGCTGATGCCCTGCGCCAGCGTAACCTGCAGTGGCGACTCGCGGCTGACGGGATCGTGCGTCTGCAGCGAGACGGCGACCCGGCGTTTGCCGATGCGTTCGATCACGCCCTGGCATTCCGTGCCTCTGCCGTCGAACAGCACCAGCGGATCACCGACACGCAGGCGCATCACGCCTGTGAGGTGATGCGAGGCCGCCTCGTCGAGTTCCACGGGCTGCCCCGGCGCCAGCGCTTGATCGGTATAGACACGGGTACGGGTCATCGCGGCATGATCGCAGGCAAGATGGCGGCGGCGCCAGTCCTTCGGAAGCTCCCCCTCAATCGGCGCGCGTCGCCAGGTCGATGCCCTCGGCGGCGACCGCGGCGAGGAAGTCGATCTCGTCCGGCGTGATGACGTAGGGCGGCATGAAATACACCACCCCGCCCAGCGGCCGCAGCAGGGCGCCGCGGGACAGCGCATGGCGGTACACGTGCATGCCGCGCCTTTCCTGCCAGGGATACGGCGTGCGCGCGGCCTTGTCGCGGACGAACTCTATCGCCAGGATCATGCCGGTCTGGCGGACTTCGGCGACCTGCGGATGGTCGCTTAAGTGCGCGGTGGCCCGGGCCATGTGCTCGGCCAGCTCGCGGTTGCGCTCGATGACCGGTTCCTGCTCGAAGATGTCCAGCGTCGCCAGCGCCGCGCGGCAGGCCAGGGCGTTGCCGGTGTAGCTGTGGGAATGCAGGAAGGCCTTGAGCGTGGTGTATTCGTCGTAGAAGGCCTCGTAGACGGCTTCGCCGGTCAGCACGACCGAAAGCGGCAGGTAGCCGCCCGTCAGGCCCTTGCCGAGGCAGATCAGGTCCGGCGAGATCCCGGCCTGTTCGCAGGCGAAGAGCGTGCCGGTGCGGCCGAAGCCGACGGCGATCTCGTCGGCGATCAGGTGCACGCGGTGGCGGTCGCAAGCCTCGCGCAACAGTTTCAGGTACACCGGGTGATACATGCGCATGCCGCCGGCGCACTGGACCAGCGGTTCGACAATCACCGCGCAGACTTCATCGGCGTGCTCGGCGATCAGCTTTCCCATGGGTTCGAACATGCGCCGCGAGTATGCCGCCCAGGATTCGCCGGCCGCGCGTTCGTAGCAGTCGGGGCTTGGCGCCGTCAGTACTTCCATCAGCAGCGGTGCATAGACGTCCTTGTAAAGGGGAACATTACCCACGGCCAAGGCGCCCAGCGTTTCCCCGTGATAGCTGTTTTCCAGGCAGATGAAGCGGGTCTTGTTGCTACGGCCGCAATTGCGCCAGTAATGAAAGCTCATCTTCAGCGCGACTTCGACCGCGGAGGAGCCGTTGTCGGCATAGAAGCAGCGGGTCAGTCCCGGCGGCGCCAGCGCGCTCAGCCTTTCCGCCAGTTCGACGGCGGGCTCGTGGGTGAAACCGGCGAGTATGACGTGTTCGAGCTGATTGAGCTGGTCGGTGATCGCCGCGTTGATGCGCGGGTTGGCGTGGCCGAACAGGTTGACCCACCATGAACTGATCGCATCCAGGTAGCGGTGGCCCTCGAAATCCTCCAGCCACACGCCCTTGCCGCGGCGGATCGGGATCACGGGCATGGCCTCGTGATCCTTCATCTGCGTGCAGGGATGCCAGAGGACGGCGCGATCGCGCTGGCTCAGTTCGTCGTTGCGGCTGTTCATCGTCGGGGGCGGCTATCGGTGGCGCCGAAGGTGAAGCTTGGCGGATTGGAACCGAGCGGGCAACGGGTACGCAAGAAGCGCAGGCGGAGAATGTGAACGGCCACCGAGTATGGCGACCAACAGTCAGGTGACCGGCTGCTCCTGCTCGGGCTTTTCGCCCAGCATCGCGGCGATGATGCGATCTTCCAGGTCAATCCGGTTGGCCAGCCTTTCACCCAGTTGGGAGATATCCCCGCCGAGATGATCCAGCAGGTGGAAATTCCATTCGCCGCCGTATTTGTCGTTGAATTCCATCGCCATGTCGGTGGATTCGCTTATGGTCGGATAGGCAATGCTGGCGGCTCTCAGCACATCCTGCCGTCGCTCTGTTCCGTCGGTGATCCGTTGGTACAGGCTGAAGTGACCGGAGGCGATATAGTCGACCAGTATGGAGGCGAACTCCTGGAGCGAGTCCTTCACCGGCTTGTCGGCGGTGAACGGCTTGAGATCCATCACCTCGCACATCAGCACCAGCATGCGCTGGCGCTCGGCCAGCATCTTGTCGATCAGCTGGCGCGAGCCCTTGCGGCGTCGCGGCGATTTGTGGGTCTTCTGGGGCATGATGTCTTTTGTTGGTTCTCCGCTGGCGTTTCGGTCGTCCGGTGCCTCGCGGGTCCATTACCTTTCCTTGGGCAGCGCCCGTGTCCGGCCGCTTTGAACCGTCATTCTATCAGGTTGTGGTCAAAGGTCACGAGGGCGGCGGCGCTACCGTCCCGACCCGTGACGGTGCAGAGCCGCCGCGTCCGGGCGCCAGCCGTTGGCCCATTTGCGCAACGGCACGATGAACGGCGGATTACCGTTGTCGAGGAACCAGGTGTCAACCGCGTATTCGACATTGTCGTCGGTATCGACGATGACGGCCGTTGAATGCGGCCATTGCATGACCGCCGTGAACGGGCCGCGGGTGTCCCGGCCGGCCAGGCGGTGCCAGTGCAGCAGGCCGTCTTTCTGGAGCAGGGTCAGATAGACGCTGGTATCGATCGACTGGTCGACGCAATCCATCTGGCCGGCCAGGCCGTGGCCGCGATTTTCGCCGAGGTTGTGGGCCGTGCCGGTTTTTGGGCCGACGATGCGTTGGAGCAGGGCGATGGCGCGGCGTATGGCCTCGCGTTCCGCGGCGGCCGTCGTGGGCGCGGGCATGAACGTGGAACGCACGCGCGACCATTCCTCGCGGCTTAGCCCGAGCGTGGCCCGCTGACTGCAGGTACCGCCGAAGCAGATCGAAAAGTGCTGCACGGTGGGATTAGCGACAAAGGGCTCAAGCTTCTGGTGCATGCCGCCGTCCGCGGTCAGGCTTCCCGGCACCTGGATAGGCGGGAGGGTATCGCCGCCATCGGCGTGCCGGACCGATTCCCCGGAGCAGGCCGCCAGGATCAGCGACAATGCGACGACCGCCGCCGCGGGACGCCACGGTCCGGTGCGATGGTCGGTGCCGACAGGCCCTGCCGGCGCCGTAACGGCACGTGACGTTGAACTGGCAAGCAAATCCATCATGGCGGCCGATTATAACGGCGCCCACGCCTTCAGGCTGCGGCGATTTTTGCAGGGTGGACCAGTATAATGCCGCGGATGGATATCCCGGGCTATCAAATCCTGAGGCCCATAGGTGCGGGCGGTATGGCGACAGCCTACCTCGCCGTACAGGCTTCGCTGGGGCGGCAGGTGGTGTTGAAGGTGATGGACACCGCCGACCACAGCAGCGACGAAAATATTGAACGCTTCATCAACGAAGGCCGCCTGATTGCCTCGCTGAATCATCCCAACATCGTCACCATCTTCGACATCGGACGAACCGACAGGTTGGTCTACCTGTCGATGGAATACGTCGAGGGCGGCGATCTCAAGAGCCGCATCTCCCGCATCCTGACGCCGACCGATGCGCTGGACATTGTCAAGAAGATTGCCGGCGCCCTCGATTGCGCCCATAAGAACGGTGTCATACACCGCGACGTCAAGCCCGCCAATATCCTGTTCCGCAAAGATGGCACGCCGCTGTTGTCGGATTTCGGCATCGCCAAGAAGCTGACCGTCGATCACGATCTCACCGCCACCGGTATCTTTCTGGGCAGTCCGAACTATATGGCGCCGGAGCAGGCCGACAGCGGTCCCGTCGATGGTCGCGCCGACATCTACTCGCTGGGC
>CAYVOU010000004.1:15954-16796 GCA_964453295.1 uncultured Gammaproteobacteria bacterium | reverse complement strand
CGGCGTAGAGAAATACCCCTTCAACGATCCGCAATGGATGACGGATAACGCCTGCAAATTGTCGCCTTGCCGGAAAAGGTATTCCCCACGTTCCAGCATGTGGGTGTGACGCAGCGCCGCGGCCGCTTCGTCCTTTTGGGTGGCCAGCTTGGCCGGGCAAACCGGGTGCAAGTCCGACCGATTGCAGTGTCGTTGCGCATATTGCACTCGAACCACGTTGTCGGTTTCGCCATTCATACCCGAACCTGCACGCTGGGTGATGGAACTCCCTGCCGGCACATGAACGTAACACCGATCATGCCCCCGAAGGTCGTATCCGTGCTGTTACCGCGCGGACTATTGTTTCGATATGATTATTGTCGCAGCGCACCATCGTCCGGATATTGACATAGGTCAATCCAACATGTGCCCGGACGGCGCCGGACTCAGGAAATTCGAGTTCCCATTAATTGGATTGTGCTGGTTCGGGAAATGAATTCGGTACGAAATCCATTTACTTATGGCTGAAACAGCGCTGTATCCACTTTGGTTGCGTGGGTCCATTCCGGGTCAGCTGACCCGCGCCCCCGATGGCATGAACCGATCGCTGTTAGCGCAACCGGACCGCCCGATCAGGCAACCTTGCTCTTGTGGCGACGCATGGCGCCGAGGCCGATGAGACCTGAGCCGAAGAGGAAGATTGAATCCGGTATGGGAACCGAACTGGGCGCGGCCGCCGCGACGTCGAAACCGATGACATTCATTTCGGTGATGTCGGTGGCTGAGAACGGCTGCAAAGTGCCGATGCCGACGAAGGCGTTGGCGGCATCGATCGTGGTACCGGCCCGGCAATGCCATGTCAG
>CAYVOU010000004.1:0-15944 GCA_964453295.1 uncultured Gammaproteobacteria bacterium | reverse complement strand
GGGATCGGTGCGACCCGCCAGTCCGATTCACGGATCTCTTTCGTTTCAGGCAGACCATATTCTGTACGGGCGCGGCGATACCGTGTCAGCGCCGGTCGGCGATCGGCGCCACGCTGTGCGCCATCCGTGCGACCGCCTCGGCCTGCCGGTTGGTGCCGGTCTTGATCAGGATCTTTTTCAGGTGCGAGCGGACGGTCCCGAGTCCAATGCCGTAGACCAGCGCGATGTCGGAGATTGAGCGGCCGCGGATCAGGTCGCCTGCGATCGCCGCCTCGGTCGGTGTCAGCGAGAACAATTCGCGCAATTGGTTGGATACGACGGCCGTCCGCTCCGGGTCACGCATGAACACCAGTGCCAGCGACTGCTGTCCATCGAGACGCGACCAGTTTGGGCGCAGCGGCGTAATCGTCATCATCAACGGCATGCGGCCGGCCCTTGGCACGGCGATCGCGCTTGTCGGCCGCGCGGTCTGACCTTGCGCGGTCTTCAGGTTGTCGCGCACGGCTGCGGCAAGCCGTGCATTCAGTGCAGTCTCACGAATCAGCAGGCGGCCATTCGACACGCCGAGCTGGGGATTGTCACGGAGAAGTTCCTCGGCCAGTGAATTCGCATACACAATCCGCCGTGCCCGTCCGACGACGATCACGCCCGTATCAAGCTGGTCCAGCGCGTCCAGCGCGGCCGCCTGGGCCAGCGGAACGCCGGCGAGCCGATGGCTCAGCATGAGCGCGCGCTGCAGGTGCGGGAGAAAAATTCCGACCCGCCGACGATCCGCCTCGTCATAGCGGACGCCATGTTGCGGTCGGTGGATGCCAAGTATGCCGACCCGATCGGTGCCCGCCGGGAACGCGGCCCCCACCACGTGGAAGATATCGAGGCGGCGCAGCCACTCCTGATAGTAGCCACTGCGCTTCATTTCAGTAGGCAGGACGAGGTCGTCGCCCATGACAATCCTCGACAACCCGAAAGCCACCGATCGCTCGACCCACAGGTCGTTGCGATGCCAGTGTTCGGCCCACTCCTGTTCGCTGGGCGCGACGTTCATGTTATCCGTGTTGTCGAGCAGCGCCACCCGGCCGTCAGCGCCATGGATCTTGACTACTGTGCTGGTGGAGTCGAATGTCGCCGCGATACGTCGGGCGATACCCGTCAGCAAACCCTGGTCGACCGCCGCGTCGTAAAGCTCACCAATCAGATCGGAAAGGCTCTTATCCATCGCGGGGCCGCGAAAAATCTGATCTGGTACGTGATTTCATGCCGCCTTGACATCCATAGTCGGCGCGGAGCGCGCTCTGCATACCATCACGAACATTGTCCACAAAAGTCGGCGGCGAATTGTCAAAAAATGTCACGGAATCCGCCTTCAGGATCCTGCAATTCATCCATCAAGCGGACAGGCTGCCGACTTGCACCGCGATGACGCCTGACAGCGCGATGGTGCAATCCGGCGGCACTGTTCCGGGGCACTTTTTGACCATCATTGGATCGGCGTGCAGCAGGACGGCATCCACCCATCGACGCATGCGACACCCGGCCCCTCATGGGCCGGAAACGAGATCGACAGGCTAGGCCTTCTGCAGGCCAAACCAGCTCCGGCCTTTGGACTGCGTCACCAGCACCTCGTAAACACGCCTGGTTCGTGACGCCGCGCTTTTTGCCTTCTGGAGGACCTGCACTCTGGTGTAATTGCCGGAAAGGTCGAATTCCGCCGTCGGCAACCGGAACGTCATGTCATCATCCGTCGTTATGGTTTGTTTGAATCCCTCTTTTTGCATCTCGCGGCAAAGGGCCTCGTAGTCATCCGGATCCGCGTTATGCAACTCTACCCTCGTCGTAAAGGCCGGCATCCTGCACCTCCCTTGTTTCGTTGCGACCAGTGGTCGCGCCAACCCTTGAAAATACTGTTTGCCAGAGCCGCCCGTCAGCGGTGACGTTTCACCACGGGCCACCCAGCCGAAATCTTACATGGAAAACCGGCAACTCACCCACGGAAAGCGGGCCGCTGCCCCCGCAATCCGCGCCCGCTCCCTGGCATCGCTTGGCCCATGTCCTTGAAGCTGCGCAAGGCCATGGAAAGTTAAAGACTTTCCTGGAGTTGCAAGCGCCGCGGGGCCCAGGTTCGTACCCGATTAAAGCACAAACGAAACGCGGTGCGGCCATCTGGGAATAGAATGTCCGGCAGTCGGCTGCAATTCAGTGCCGCCGTCCTATCTCAGTTCATTTCGTCATCGCCGCCAAGAGGAACTTCAGATGTCCGGACCACGAATGATGAACCTGGCCCTAGTCCCAATCACGATTGCCCTGGCCTTAGCGCTGATGCTCAATCTGCGGTCGGAAGACGCCGACGCCGCATCAGGCCCGGCCCATTGTCAATGCGTGTACGACGCCTTGAATCCGAGCCTGACGCAGGATTCGATTGCGCACTGCAGTTGTGGCGGGTTGGAATGCGTTGCGATCCTGCCGGCGCCAAGCAGCACCAACCATGAAACCAGTTCATTGGTCTGCAAGTAGCGCCGGCTGCCGACCCTCCGCCAATCAGCGGGCCGATACGCTCAAATAGACTGTGCAGGCGCGGCGTCAGCTGCGCACGCGCATCGACGCAAACAGTGTATTTTGGGGGAATCGATGCCGAGCGCCGGGCATCGACAGGCGTAGTATTGTTGCAGAGCGAGCTCCTCGACTCTGTCCATACACCGGACCGACGGCAGCGGCAGGTCAAGGGCGTTGCGACGCTGGGGAGCGATAGCAATGGATCGGCTATCCGGGATCTTGATCGCGGTCATGGCGCTGGCACTACCGTCAGCCTTCCTGCTGGTCATGGGCTCACGCCGATTCAGGGCATTGGTTGCAAAGGTCATCCTGGTGTTTGCCGTGATCGCAATCGGCATCTATCTCTATGCGGCCAAACAGGACAAACTGGTCCGGTCGAGAATCCCACCTTCGCAGCTTGCGCTTCAACACCTCAGCCTGGAATCGCAATTCGGCAACTATCTTCTGCGCGGACGTGTGAAGAACAATTCGAAATCGTTCTCGCTTAAATGCATGACCCTCGAGACTACCGCCCGGGACTGCCCTCGCGAGGCGAAAACACATGATTGCAAAGTCATCGGGGACGATAAGGAAAACGTATGCGTCGAAATCGCGCCCGGCAAGTCAGGTGACTTTGATACCTACGTCAATTTTCCCGGCGGAGCGTTGAATCCGCACGGGAAGCTGGCCTGGGACTACCGGGTTTTCGAAACGTATTCCGATTAGCGCCCACGGCGTTAACCGCCAGAACGACAGCTTGACGCCATCACGCTTGAGTGCTGTGTAATTCAAGCTGAAACATGCCGATCCGGAACCATTCCGCCAAGCTGACTTGGACATTCCCGATATCCAAGGGGCGAAATCTCGCCAAATCCAATAAAGGTACAGGTCTCCCTGGAAGCCACACCACCCTATCTTCACCGCGCCAGAAATTCGCGGTCGAGTTGACAATAAGAACGGAGCCCCTCAAATCACTACCACATCAGTGTTGGTTGCGCGATGGCGGCACCGTCTGGTGAGTTTCAGCTGACTAATTCCTACCCTTGTGTTGTCCTATCAGGTTCTATTTATGTGGTATTTGGCAATAGGAGACGTTCGCTTGAACGCAACCCCCGACGCAAAGCACCTGCGACTCGCTGTCGTACACGGCCCCATTCGGTTGGGACGAGCACAATATGTGAGAGTTGCGGTTCACGCACTGGCCGGGTCCGCAGAGCACGTCAATACCAATTGCCTCAATACTACCTCCCGGCGGTGCACAAAAGACTTTTCCGGGCGATATCTCAATGCAGCCGTTCTTTGGATTGTCGTCTCCATAGACAACCGACGTTGCGAAAATGGCCATAAGCAGCGTGAGTAATGCAGGACCTATACGCATGTTGCATGTCCTCTTATCGATTTGCGAGAAAGCGGCACCGTCATTCATTCCGTCCAGGTGGGAAAGTTTACGATTCTCGAAAGAAGAGTGCGAAGCGAATAGGCACACGGCGACTACCGTCGTGCAATGCCGTAGGCCCTGGAGGGCCCGCCAAAAACAAGTGTTTCACTGAGCCTTCCCCGGCCGCCCGATGATCTCCACTCGCAGGTCGCCGACCCTGGTACGATACGCTACGGTTTCGAACAGCTCTATCCGCACGCAGCGGGACCGCAGTGAAACCGTCCTCCGCCGCGTAATCCCGCTTCGTCACTAATTGGAGTTACAGTATAAAATGGAAATAATAAGGCGCGGCGGCCCTGCACCCGTCTAGCGTTCTGTGCCTGCCAAGCATGCAATCTCGACGCCGTGCGCAAAGCCTGCGACATATGGCTGAGGGCCGAAAGTTATAGAGTGGCCAACTTCTAAAAGAACTTCCCCAAAGCAAAATTAGTTGGACGCTCTCAGAATACACTGCCGCCCAGGCGCCTTATCGCCACGCTGATAGCGCGAGTTTGAGTGGGTATCCTCTTAACCGTTCTTCGCCAACACGCCGAGTAATTTCACTGTTCCCGACCGAGGTGCCACGCCCGGGCCGGTCATTCCGGGGGGGACGGTGCGAAGATTAATTAGGCGAAATCTTGAGATAGATCAATCATCGGCGCACCCACGCAACGCAATTTATCTAAAATAACGCGGTGCCATCGAAGACTGGTGCCCTTCGAATGACGAATGAGGGTGATGTAAGTGACAAATACACGAAGGACCGCCACGGTGATTTTCCATTGATATAGATAATTCGTACTTTCCGAACTCATACTAAGAAAAAAATGTCATTCTCGCTATGGATGCGAAAACCAAGAACGTTCCGATCATCAAGGAAGTGAAACCTGATGCGCCAGTTCGCAAGCGAAAGCGGAAAAGCCTCGCTGCCAACTCCTTGTCCGTAGACCTGATTAATCGAATACTCGAATTTGCCCCTAATGGGTTGCTGGTCGTTGACGGGTTGGGCCAGATCCTTCTCGCCAACAGTGAGTCCGCGCGGATTTTCGGATACGTGCGCGGCGAGCTTTTGGGCCTGGGTGTGGAGGCGCTTCTCCCGGGATGTTTGCAGGACAAACATCGCCAAATGCGCGAAGCCTTCTTTGCACGCTCCCGCAAGCGGAGCATGGGGACGGGGCAAGAGTTCTCAGGATTGCATCGAAACGGACACGAGATCTGCCTCGATATTGGTCTCCGTTTGATTGCGAGCGATACGGAAACCGTCGCGGTTGTCACAATTTCTGACATAAGCAAGCGCAAGCAGAGGGAAGAGCGTGTTGCATTTGCCGCGACGCATGATGGATTGACAGGCGTCGCCAACCGCAGCCTGTTCTTTGATCGACTACGGCAGGCCTCGGCGCGTGCCGATCGTAGCCGGTCGAACGTCGCCGTGCTCTACCTGGATTTGGATGGATTCAAGCGGCTAAATGATGAACGCGGCCATACCTACGGAGACCGGACGCTAAAATGGGTTGCCAACACGCTGAAAAGCGCGGTCCGCACCACCGATACGGTCGCCAGGATCGGCGGCGACGAGTTTGCGATTATTCTCGAAAACGTCGACGGCCGGCAAGAAGTTAACAGGATCGCTGCCAAGCTGCGGGCTGCCGTGCGCCAGGGAACCGATAAAAAGATCGGAGAATGTCGCCTCGACGTAAGTATTGGTTACGCCCTGTATCCAAAGGATGTGACCAAACCCGGCTTGCTCTTGCGCAAAGCGGATTCGGAAATGTATCGCACCAAGGTGCTGCGACATCGAAAGTTATTCTCCACATGACGTGACACGGGCGCTCCACCTCTTTTATGTCGCCAGGATATTCCCCCCACTCAAATCAGGGACTGACCGCACATTCGTCGTAGACCGCACACTTCCATTTCTGCGATTGTTGCCTGACCGTATGCGGCCGCCGGGATTAATCGCCTTCAAAGAACTAACACACCGAGCGGTCAGGTCCCGCGGAACTGAATACCAGGGGACCCGGTTACGACAGGGCGCGTCGGATTTCCATCAATCTCGTTGTCCGTTCCGGGGATCCACTCATTGGCCCTGACCATTGCCAGAACCACAACACCGTGGGCTGTCCGCTGCCATATCCGCCTGGTCTTGCCCGGTCCGCCCCCCGACGAAAACCTAAGGAAGCTCTGAATAAGGCCATCCAGGACTTATCGGAGCACGACTGGCAAAAAGCGTGGTTTTTGCCCGCCCTCGCGAACAATGGCTTAGCCATCGTCCGCGGCGGCACATCCGTGTGCCGCAGGAACCTCTGCACTTATGCAGAGGTTCCCTAGGACTTCCCGCCAATATCTCGTAGACTTTCCGGAAACGCATCCTTCCAAGAAGCGGGATCTCCAGGAAGCACCGGAACGCTTCGTACTCAAAGCGAATCCCCAACGCGGAGAATTAACCGAATGACAACAAAAAAACCATCGGCAGGGCAGGGAGAAAAGATCACGATTGAAAATAGGGTGCTGCATGTCCCCGAGCATCCCACGATCCCCTTCATCGAAGGGGACGGCATCGGTCCGGACATCTGGCGGGCGACGCAGCGGGTCCTCGACGCTGCGGTCGAGAAGGCATACGGTGGCACGCGGCGGATACACTGGTTGCAGGTGTACGCCGGCGAAAAGGCCAACGAACTCAAAGGCTCCTGGCTGCCCGATGAAACGCTGACGGCGTGCCGCGACTACCTTGTGGCCATCAAGGGTCCGCTGACCACGCCGGTGGGCGGCGGGATCCGCTCCCTGAATGTCGCCCTGCGCCAGTTGCTCGACCTCTACGTCTGCCTGCGTCCGGTCCGATGGTTCAAGGGCGTACCTTCGCCGACGCTTCATCCCGAACAGGTCGACATGGTGATCTTCCGCGAGAACACCGAAGACATCTATGCAGGCATCGAGTTCGAGGCGAACTCGGCGGAATGCCGGCAGTTCCTGAAGCTGTTCGAGGAGTCGTTTCCCAGCGAGTTTCAGAAGATCCGCTTTCCCGGCAGTTCCGGGATCGGCATCAAGCCGGTGTCGCAGGAAGGCACCGCGCGGCTGGTGCGCGCGGCCATCCACTACGCGATCGCAAACCGACGCAAAAGCGTCACCTTCGTGCACAAGGGCAATATCATGAAGTTCACGGAAGGGGCGTTCCGTAACTGGGGCTATCAGCTGGCCGAAACGGAATTCAGCGAACAGACCTACACCTGGCCGAAATGGGAACGGACCCGTTCCGCCAAGGGATCGCAGGCGGCCAATGCCGAACAGGATGCGGCACTTGCCGCCGGCAGGATCCTCATCAAGGACGCCATCGCCGACATCACCCTGCAACAGATCCTCACCCGCCCCAGGGAATTCGACGTCATCGCCACCCTGAACCTGAACGGCGACTACCTGTCGGATGCGCTGGCGGCACAGGTCGGCGGCATCGGCATCGCACCGGGCGGCAACATCAACTACGAAACCGGTCACGCGATCTTCGAGGCCACCCACGGCACGGCGCCGAAATACGCCAACCTCGACAAGGTCAATCCGGGATCGCTGATCCTGTCTGGCGAAATGATGTTGCGCTATCTCGGCTGGAACGAGGCCGCCGACTGCATACTCGCCGCCATGGACCGGACCATCGGCAATAAGACCGTGACCTACGATTTCGCCCGCCTCATGGAGGGCGCCACGGAAGTGAAGTGCAGCGAGTTCGGCGACGCCCTGATCAAGAATATGTAGGTGCAACGCAACCCATCGATGGCGAAGACCGACCGAGAACTGGCGGCAGCGAGCGCCCGGCGCATTTACGAGGGATTCGTGGGCTACAACCATGAATTCGTCAACATCACCGAACGGGCCCGCCATCGATTCGAGCAACGCGACTGGCACGGCCATCAGCAGGACGTCGCCGTTCGCGTCGAGATGTACGAGCTCGCAGTGCGCGAGACGGTGGTGGTTCTACGCAGCCTGCTCGGTCCGCGCATCACCGACCGGACCCTGTGGAAGCAGGTTCGTGCGATCTTTGACGAGCGGCTCGTCAACGTCCCCGACGTCGGTTTCATCAAGACCTATTTCAACTCGACGACCCGGCGGATCTTCGGGACGGTCGGTGTCGACGCCGACATCGAATTCCTCGCCACGCCGCCGGACGACGAAAACATCATCCGGGCACTGAGCCTGCGCAACTTCCCGTACTGGGGCTCGCTGGATACCCTGTTTACGCAATTGCTCGAGCTATTCGAATTCCGGGTCCCCTATGTTGACGCGGACCGGGATGCACATCGCATTGCCGACAGAGTGGCGGACTTCGCTCAGAAGACCTTCAACGGTCTGGACGACATACTTCGTTTCGATTTCATCAGTTCGATTTTTTATCAATCTGCCCGCGCCTATCTCGTCGGCCGCATCGTCCTGCGCCACGGTCTGTCGCCCATCGTAATCGCTCTGGAGAATACCGACGAAGGCATTCAGGTCGACGCCGTCCTGCTTTCACCAAACGAAGTCGGCATCATCTTCAACTACACACGCTCGTATTACTTTGCCGACCCCAATTCGGTGGTGGCGGCCGTGCACTTCCTGCATTCCGTCCTGCCGAACAAGCCCATCGACGAGCTTTACACGGTGCTGGGGCGCCTGCGCCAGGGCAAGACTGAAAGGCACCGCATCTTCACCAACCACCTGAAACAGTCGACAGATCTCTTCGTCGAGGCCGACGGCGAACGTGGACTGGTCATGATCGTCTTCACCCTCCCCTCCTACGATCTCGTCTTCAAAGTCATCCGGGACCGTTTCAACCCGCCCAAAACCGTCTCGCGTCAGGAGGTCATCGACAAGTACAAGCTGGTGTCGAAGCACGACCGCGCCGGCCGCCTTATCGACACGCAGGAGTTTCGCCGCCTGGAGCTGCCCGCCGACCGTTTCGCCTCGGCGCTGATGGCGGAATTACTCGAGCGTGCCAAGCTGTCGGTACATCGGCTGGGCGGAAACCTGATATTCGATCACGTCTACGTCGAGCGCCGCGTACGTCCCCTGAATCTCTACATACGGGAGGGATCCCGCGCCGATGCCGAGGTTGTCATTATCGACTACGGCCAGGCGATCAAGGACCTCGCTCAGACCAACATTTTCCCGGGCGACCTCCTCCTCAAGAACTTCGGCGTCACCCGGCAGCGCCATATCGTGTTTTACGATTACGACGAGGTGGCCCTGGTCACGGAATGTAATTTCCGCGACCTGCCGGAACCGGTCGACGACGATGACCTGATGCGGCCCGATGACTGGTTCTATGTTGGAAAAAACGACATCTTCCCACAGGAATTCCTTAAGTTCCTGTCCATGGACGAGCCGCTGCGCAAACTTTTCCTGGAAGTTCACGGCGACCTGTTCACGGCCGAGTACTGGCGCAAGATCAAGGCCATGCATGAGGCCGGCGAAATCTCCCTCGTGGTGCCCTACTACGGCCGCTCCATCACGAAAGGCCGGTTTCTCGACCGGCGTTCCGGCTGATCCGTCGCGGCCGAAGAAAGTCAGTCGGCCGAATATACACACGGCGGTTGTGTACACTGACCGGGCCACATTATCGGTCAAAGATGCCTGGAAGACTCGACAGCACTCACCCGATCTCCCCCTGCCACGCCTTTTTCGGGATTTGTTCACGTTAGACAAAATTTCCGTCATACACACGGTCGAAGTGCCGGAATCCACACGATATTATCGGAAGGTCTTGAGCACCAATCGTAAGATTGGAGTTCACCACGCATGACAGGCGCCTCGCCGTCTTATTCAAAATCATGGCCCA
Source organism: uncultured Gammaproteobacteria bacterium (assembly GCA_964453295.1). GTDB lineage: Bacteria > Pseudomonadota > Gammaproteobacteria > JAJPIJ01 > JAJPIJ01 > CAYVOU01. Next base: position 6,195 of record CAYVOU010000004.1, on the reverse strand, counting down.
GCGCCGCTGAAAGGAGGGACAACAATGAACATTGCGGGAAAGCCGTTACGGGGTATTTTGATACTGGCCGGCACCTTGCTCGCGGCCATGCCGATGACCGGCGAAGCGCAGGTCGTCTATACATACACCGGCAACACGTTCACGACATTTGACCAAACAAGCGGCTACAGCGGCACCAATCCGTTCACCGCCTCGGATGCCATTACCGGCAGTTTCACGGTCGATACCGCACTTTCGCCTAACCAGACCTACATCTTTAAGTCTGAGTTCAATCCTCCCACCCTGCCGGCGGGATTTACCTTCAGCTTCTCGAACGGCTACGCGTCCGTCGACTCGTTGCTGAATAGTGGCGCCAACTTCCAGGTGATAACCGATAACACCGGCAACATTGCAGACTGGTATATCAACATATTTGCTTATCCGTCACCGGGAAGCCACGACGTCATAGCGACGGCAACCTGCGATGCCACAACCAATACCTTGTGCGGCTCCAACGTTTACAACTATTACGACATGGCCGTCGATTATCAGTCCAGTGGTGACTATGCCCGTGCCAGGATCCGCGCTGACCGGGGCACCTGGACGGTAAGCGACGTCTCCGCCGTCCCTCTGCCGGCGAGCGGCGTCCTGATGCTTAGCGGCTTGCTCGCCATCGCCACCAGCCGCCCAGGACGGAAACGCCGTCGTTAATCCTGAACCGAGCAGCAGTGAGGTCCACCGGCCGCCCACCTGACAATTCGGGGAGTGTCCTATAAAACGGCCGTTTTAGCGTCTGCGCCGCCGGTCCCTTCCTTTCCGGCGTAACGCAGCGTGCTCGAAATTCCCGCCGTCACGCTGCCGCGCTTAAGTTCTTCCCAATCGGCGCCAAAACCACAAAGTCGTGGTCGTTGCCCATTTAGATCGTTAAGCTAACATTCCCTGCCCCCCGAACTCGTACGTAACCACTTGTTTTCCATGTTCTCCGCGACCTGGCCCGGTACGCGTGATCGAAACCTACTGCCAAAATCCGTCCGCGGAAGGTCACCGGGGATTGATCCGTGTATCTGCAGAGACGACCTGGCATCGCGAATTTAGGGGTACCGCTTAGCGGAGTTCGAACAGATTTGCGAGAATTGCTCATTGTCCACTCAAGGAGGCGCTTTCCACCCCCGCCCACGAGCCGCCGCCATGCCGCCCGGATCCCTGATGATTTGCGAACATTGCGACACGGTCTATCGCCAGCCTCCCTTGGCACATGGCGAAATGGCGCAATGTTCCCGCTGCCGGGCGGCGCTTCAACGGTATCAGAACTTGAGCGTGGGCGCTTTGTTGGCCCTTGTGCTGACAGCGCTAATCGCCTTCATCCAGGCGAACATTTCGCCAATCGTAACTTTGGGCCTGAACGGCCAATACAGCAGCGCCACCCTCTGGGGCGTGATCATCACGATGTGGCGGCAGCAGGCGCAGATCGTCTCGGTCCTGGTCGCCGCCACGCTGTTCGTTTTCCCCCTGGCGGAGATGTTGTTGCTCGGATGGCTGCTGTGGTTCGCGCGCCGCGGTCGCCGCGCGCCCGGCTTCGCACCGATGATGGTAGCCTTGCATCATCTCGGTCCCTGGACGATGAGCGAGGTGTTCGTGCTTGGCGTACTGGTGGCCATCGTTAAAGCCCGCGTCTATTTCGACGTGGGGCCGGAACCCGGCATTTACGCCTATGGTGTGCTGACTTTTCTCATCACCGTTTTTGCGAGCGTCGATCTGCGCCGGCTTTGGGATCTGACCGAGGTGCCACGAGCATGAGTGAGTTGCCGCGCGCCAAGGAACTTGCGCTCATCGGTTGCCAGGTCTGCGGGCTGGTCTGCCGCGATGGGCGCGCTGGGAAGGCGCCAGGCGAAGACGAGGCATGCCCCCGCTGCGGCTCGCCGCTGCACCGGCGCAAGCCGGAGGTTTATGTCCGCACCTGGGCCCTGCTGATCGCGGCTTTCATCATCTACATCCCCGCTAACGTCGTTCCGATCATGCGCACGGTCAGTCTCAATGCCGTCGATGACAACACCATCATAAGCGGGGTGGTGGAGTTGTGGCTTAAGGGCTCACCTTATCTGGCGATCATCGTGTTCACCGCCAGTATCGTGGTGCCCATGCTCAAGTTCTTCGTACTGGGAACATTGCTGGTCACCTGCCAGCGCGGCAGTCCATGGGCAAGATTGCAGCGCGCAAGGCTGTACCGGGTGGTCGAACTCGTCGGCCACTGGTCGATGCTCGACGTGTTCGTGGTGGCGCTGCTGACCGCGTTGGTACGTTTCAACGTTCTGTCGCAGGTCGAACCCTTGCCGGGGGTGATCTATTTCGGTCTGACCGTGGTGCTGACCATGCTGGCGGCCAAGACTTTCGACCCAAGGCTGATTTGGGACGGCAGGGCTTCCGATGGCTGACGACGACAACATCGGCGAGAACATTCCGCAGGGTGATTCGCTGCCGGTGCCGGCCGTCCGGCGACGCCGCTTCAGCACCTGGATGATCTGGCTGGTGCCGATCCTGGCGGCGGTAATCAGCCTGTCGCTGGCCGTGGAAGACTGGTTGCAGGCCGGCCCCACGATCACGATCAGCTTCGACAGCGCCGAAGGCCTGGAATCCGGCAAGACGCCCGTGAAATACAAGAACGTGGTGATCGGCCGCGCCGATAAAGTCCGTCTCAGCGCCGACCGCAACCACGTCCTGGTGACCGTGGCACTGGAAAAGACTGCCGAGCGTTTTGCCACCAAAGGCAGCCGCTTCTGGGTAGTGAGGCCGCGCATCACCCTGGGCGGTGTGTCGGGCATCAGCACCCTGCTGTCGGGGGCATACATCGGCGCCGACGTGGGCGACTCCGCCGAGCCGCAATATGATTTCAAGGGACTGGAAACACCACCGGCAGTCACACACGGTGCCCTGGGCCGAAGCTTCGTCCTGCGCAGCAGCGACCTGGGATCCCTGGATATCGGATCGCCTGTTTACTACCGACATATCCAGGTCGGGCGGGTCATGTCCTACCAACTGGACAATGACGGCCAAGGGGTAACCCTGCAGATCTTCGTGGACGCCCCTGACGACAGGTTCGTGACCACGGCCACGCGGTTCTGGAATGCCAGCGGTATCGATGTGTCGATAGGCGCCAACGGCCTGAAGCTCAATACCCAGTCGCTGGCGACCGTGCTTGCGGGTGGTGTCGCATTCGGAACGCCAGGCAGTCAGGCCGGAGTGGCACCGGCGCCGGAAAACACGCAGTTCAACCTGTACCACGACGAGGCGGTTGCGATGGCGCCGCCGGACGGCAAGCCCGAACGCATCCGCATGCGCTTCGAGCAGTCGGCACGCGGACTGGCGGTGGACGCGCCGGTGGAATCTTTCGGCGTTGCGGTCGGCAAGGTGGTCTCGGTGCGTCTCGACTACGACGAGACGACGCAAACCTTCCCGGTCGTGGTCGAAGCAGTGGTCTATCCGCTGCGTCTGGGCAGTGCCTACGATAAGCTGGAGCGGATGGCAAAGGCGCACGGCGAGAAACCCGATCTGGCGCATTTGACGGGACGCCTCGTCGACCGCGGCCTGCGTGCCGAAACCCGCATCGGCAACCTGCTCACCGGCCAATTGTACGTGGCGATGAGCTTCAAGCCAGAGGCGCCAAAGGTAATCTTCGATCCGGATGCCAGGCCGCTGACCATACCGACGGTGCCCGGCAGCTTCGGCAAGGTTCAGGAGCAGGTTGCCTCGATAGTCGACAAGCTCGACAAGATCCCCTTCGACAGCATCGGTCGCAACCTGGACCAGTCGCTGGTCAGCCTCAACGCCGCCCTTAAACAAGTAAACGACAAAACTCTGCCGGTGCTTCGGCATACGCTGGGCAGCGCCGAGAAAACCATCACGACGGCGAATGAAGCGCTGTCCCAGGTCAAGGGGCACACCCTGCCGGAGTTGAGCAACACCATGAAGGGCGTGCAGAAGACTATGACGTCGGCCAACGACGCGTTATCCGGCGATTCGCCGCTGCAGCAGAACCTTCAAGGTGCCCTGCAGGAAATCCGGCGCCTGGCGCGTTCGCTGCGCGTGCTGTCGGACTTCCTCGAGGTCCACCCCGAGGCCGTGATCCGCGGCCGCCGCCAGGATCCCTCTGTGGAAACATCCAAACTTCCGGCCGCACCCGTACCGGCCCAGGGGAGTAAGCAATGACATGCATGGCGACGCGGATGCCCGGCTTGACCGTCATAGTGCTGTCCCTGGCCGCCTGTGCGTCGGCCCCGGTGCACTATTACACCCTGGTCCCGCCGGCGAGCAGCGGCGGCACGGAGGCGGGCAATGCGCACGAAACCGTAGCACTGCCGTTCGAATTATTGCCGGTGAACGTGCCGGCACAGGTCGACCAGCCACAACTGGTGGTACGCCGGAGTGGTGAAGGGATGGTGCCACTGAACGGCGAGCGCTGGATCGCGCCACTCACTAACGAAGTGCACGCCGCACTGGCGCTGGACCTCGCGCGCCGGCTGGGCAGTCCGGACGTCAGCGGACTGGCGGACACCGGCAAGCCGTCATTGCGGATCAAGGTCGATTTGCGCCGTTTCGAGTCCGTACCCGGCCAATATGCCTTGATTGAAAGCGGTTGGAGCATTCGCGTTCTGCATGCCGCCGAGGATCGTTCGGTGGCCTGCAGCAGCCGCGTCAGCGAAACGATTGGACCGGGCTACGACGCGCTGGTACAGGGCCACCAGCGCGCGCTCGCGAAACTCTCGGATCAAATTGCGGCCACCGCGCGGTCACTGGCCGGCTCCGCGAAGCCTTTATGTCCGCCTCCGTGAAAAATTCCCTTTTGCCGCTTCCGCCATCCAACCAACGTAATCACCGAAAGCGCCGACCCGAATAACCACGCTGCTGGCGGAAGCGGCACGGCCGACAGGACAATATTTCCTACGACGTCACCAGTTTCATGCCCAATGACCTTGCCAATTTTTGAGGGCACGGTTAACTGGAATTTGGCTGTTTCTGACGGGTCCCCGTTCTTGGTTCCGGTTCGACTGCGAATTTCTGGCGCTTAATTTGTCAGGCTTGCCGCGAATTCGACGGGCGTCCGGTTGTTGAGAGAGCCGCAGCTGACCCCGGACCCCGAAAGGTACACCCCTGGTGGTTTGTCACTCACTGTCTTCAAATTTTTCATGAATTGTCACTTGGTGTCGTCATGACAAGACCGGGGTGGAACCAACACGTGCCAGGTTGACATAAATCAATATGCGGTGGATGTCGCCGCACAACCATTTCGCATATCAAAAAGTCATTGCGAGCACTTTCACAAGCGCAACGTCACAGGCTCGTTCCATTTTTCGGGATCGACGGGGGCACAGGAGATGTTTGTCAAAAACCTCGAACTCAAACCGCTGCAATTCAAATACTCATGCTGTGCGACATGCGATCTACGCCCGGCCTGTCCGACAAAGCACGTCATGCATATAAAGCGTTCGTCGTCCGTGACGGACTACAAGTCTCCTCCAGCTCGTGGAGACCACCTGTTCAGGCAAGGCGAAAAGGTAAAGGCGCTATACGTACTTCGGTCCGGCTCGATGAAAAATTACGTATCGATACCCCATGGCAACGATCATGTGGTTAGATTTCATCTCCCCGGCGACGTTATTGCACTCGATGCAGTTGGCTATCACGATCACTCCAGCTCGGTTCAGGTGCTGGAAGAAGTCAGCCTATGCCGAATTGCCGCTTCCTGCATTGAGGATGGCGGCGATGTCGATCTAAAACTCACAATGCACCTGGTGCGGCTGGCGAGCATCCAGGTTGTTCGGGAACAACGACGCAGCTTAATCCTGTCCCACCGCGACGCAGCGGAGCGCGTCGCGCTATTCCTGCTGCAATTTTCAGCGCGCTATCGCAAACACGGGCTTCCCGAACGCGAATTTGAACTGAACATGTCCAGAGGCGAAATCGCGAGCTACCTTGCGTTGACCATCGAGACGGTCAGCCGCGTATGTACCCAATTCCAAAGCATGGGCCTGATCAAATTCGACCATCGCCGCATTCACCTGCTTTCTCTCGAACACCTGAAAAAGATGGCAAAAGCCGAACACCTTTGGCTGGTGCAGTAACGTTCGGCAGTCCATTTTTCAGCCATCATCTTCCCGTTCCCGTTTGCGGGGATCCCTCAGGGTCTGTCCCCTATAAAAACACGCTACCTACGCAGACACC
>CAYVOU010000003.1:14518-16807 GCA_964453295.1 uncultured Gammaproteobacteria bacterium | reverse complement strand
GAGGAGACCATCCCCTCCGGCTGCGTCTTCGTGGTCGCCGCCCCCACGGCCCCCGAAACACGTTCCCGGACGTCCCTGGGCGCCGCCGTCACGCACCTGCGCGGCGTCGGTCCCAAGCTTGCGGAGAGATTGACGCGGCTGGGCATCGTCCAGGTCCGCGACCTGTTGTTCCACCTCCCGCTACGCTACGAAGACCGCACCCGGGTCACGCCCATAGGCGCCTTGCGCGCGGACGCGCGCGCCGTCATACAGGGCACGATCGACCTCGTGCAGGTGCAATTCGGGCGCCGGCGTTCGCTGCTGGTGCGCCTGAGCGACGGTACCGGCGCCGTCCTGCTGCGATTCTTTCATTTCAGTAAAGCACAGCAGGAAGGCCTCGCCCGGGGCATGGTCCTGCGCTGCTACGGCGAAGTGCGGCGCGGGCGTTTGGGGCTCGAACTGATCCATCCCGAGTATCGGCGTATCGATCCGTCGCAGCCCTCGCCGGTCGACGAAACCCTGACGCCGGTGTACCCGGCGACCGAGGGCGTTCAACAGGCAGCGTTCCGCCGTTTGACGGATCAGGCGCTGGAGATCCTGCGCAGCGATCGTTCCCGCGATCTCGATGACCTCATCCCGGCCGCGTTGCTTGCAGATGAGAACCTGCCTGCCTTGAGCGACGCGATCCTGTTTCTGCACAGGCCACCTCCGGACGTGGCCCTGGAAACCCTCGAAAGCGGCACGCATCCGGCACAGCGGCGGCTAATCTTCGACGAACTGCTGGCGCACCAGCTGAGCCTGCGCCGGTTGCGTCAACGGGTGCGCGAGCACCGCGCGCCGAAACTTCCCGAAAAAGATGGCCTGAGACAGCGCTTCCTGAATTCGCTGCCTTTTGCGCTTACCGGCGCCCAGGCGAAAGTCGTCGGAGAGATCGCGACCGACTTGGCCGGCGACAAACCCATGCTGCGACTGTTGCAGGGCGACGTCGGCAGCGGCAAGACGGTGGTGGCGGCACTGGCGGCGCTGCGCGCCATCGAGAACGGCTATCAGGCCGCGGTCATGGCACCGACCGAACTGCTGGCGGAGCAGCACCTTCGCAATTTCCAGCGCTGGTTCGCGCCGTTGGACGTGCCGCTGCTGTGGCTGTCGGGCCGGCTCAAGCGCGCCGAGCGGACCCGCGCAACGCAATCGGTGGCGACGCTGTCGCCGGCGCTGGTGGTCGGCACGCATGCGCTGTTTCAGCAGGACGTGGAATTCGCGAAGTTGGGGCTGGTCGTCGTCGACGAACAGCACCGCTTCGGCGTCGAACAACGGCTGGCGCTCAGCCGCAAGGGCGGGCGCGGCGGCCAGCAAGAGGCAAACAGCCCCCACCAACTCATCATGACCGCGACGCCCATTCCGCGGACTCTGGCCATGACGGCCTACGCCGATCTCGACAATTCGGTGATCGACGAGCTGCCGCCGGGCCGCCAGGCCATCGGCACCGTCGTCGTTCCCGACAGCCGTCGCGACGAAGTCGTGGCCCGAATTGCCAAGAGCATCGAGCAGGGCCGGCAGGTGTACTGGGTCTGCACGCTGATCGAGGAATCGGACCTGCTGCAATGCCAGGCGGCCACCGAGACCGCCACCCTGCTGGCCGAGGCGCTGGCCGGCGCCAGAGTCGGACTGGTGCACGGTCGCATGCGAGAGAAGGAACGCGACGAAACCATGGCCGCCTTCGCGGCCGGCGACATCGACCTGCTGGTCGCCACCACCGTGATCGAGGTCGGCGTCGATGTGCCAAATGCCAGTCTCATGATTATCGAAAATGCCGAACGCCTGGGCCTGTCGCAGTTGCATCAGCTGCGCGGCCGGGTCGGGCGCGGTGCGGTCAAGAGCGATTGCGTGTTGCTCTACCACGCGCCGCTGTCCGCCATGGCCAGGGCCCGGCTGGCCTGCATGCGCGAAACCCAGGACGGTTTCGTCATCGCCCAACGCGACCTGGAACTGCGCGGCCCCGGCGAACTCCTTGGAACCCGCCAGTCCGGCATGGCCAGCTTCCGCATCGCCGACCTGCAACGCGATCACGCCCTGCTGCCGCGCATCGCCACGATCGCCGAACGCATGCTGGGAAGCGACCCCGCACTCGCGGACGCGCTGATCCGTCGCTGGCTGCCGAATGCGGTACACTACGCGAATACATGACAGGCTGTGCCGCATCCGCTTTCCCAGGCAGGACCTCGCCCAGGTACGGGCTTCGCCGTCGGCAAGCCAGGCCGAATCCAGACCCCGTGCGCCGAGTTTCCCGATCCACCACCAAGCTTGACCTCA
>CAYVOU010000003.1:0-14418 GCA_964453295.1 uncultured Gammaproteobacteria bacterium | reverse complement strand
TTCCGGCTGCGCCCCGGCAGTGCCTTGTACGAACGCGCGCGCCGGTTCGGCGGCGTCCCGGCACCGGCGTACTGGGGCCGCCAGTCGGTGTTTCGCTTCCGCGGCCGGCCCCTGCTCGTCAGCGAAATCTTCCTGCGGGGCAGCCTGCCGTGAAATACGCCGCGCTGGCGCGATACGCGCGTCCGCTGCGGCGCGGCTGGGCCGGAATCCGGCCGCAGATCCCGAACTACGTGGCGCTGATGCGGCTGAACCGGCCGGTCGGTATCTTCCTGCTATTGTGGCCGACATGGTGGGCGCTGATGATCGCGGCAGGCGGCGTGCCGGATCTCTGGGTGGCGATGGTCTTCACCGCCGGCGTGACACTGACGCGGTCGGCGGGCTGCATCATCAACGACTATGCCGACCGGCATTTCGACGGCTCGGTGCGCCGTACCCGCGACAGGCCGCTGGCCACGGGCAAGGTCTCAACGCGCGAAGCGTCGCTGTTGTTCGTGGGCCTGATGGGGCTGGCCTTCCTGCTGGTACTCACCCTCAACCGGCTGACGATACTGTTGTCCTTCGTGGCCATCCTGCTGGCGATGAGCTACCCCTTCGCCAAGCGCTACACCTATCTGCCGCAATTCCACCTCGGCCTGGCCTTCGGCTGGGGCATCCCCATGGCATTCGCGGCGGAGCGCAACGACCTGCCGCCGGTCGCCTGGCTGCTGCTCATCGCCAACATTCTCTGGTCGGCCGTGTACGACACCATGTATGCGATGGTCGATCGCGAGGACGATTTACGCATCGGCGTCAAATCCACGGCGATACTTTTCGATGATGCCGATCGGCTGATCATCGGCGTCATGCAGGCCATGATGCTGCTTACGCTATGGTTGGTGGGCTCACGCGAGCATTTCGGCATCTACTACCACTTCGGTCTGCTGGTCGCCGCGGGACTATGCGTGTACCACCAGTACCTGATCCGCGATCGCGATCCCGATGGCTGCTTCCGCGCTTTCCGGCACAACAACTGGGTGGGAGCGGCGGTGTTCGCCGGACTGGCATTGAATTTCGCGATGAGATGAATCGCCGCAAGCGTCGGCGATTTCACGATCAATTGGCACTGTTTGCGGTCAGCAAGGTGGGGACGAGCGTGCTGGCCTGCTGGATCTGCGCCGCGTCCATGAGCTTGGCGATGGCATCGAGATTGGCGGCGGCAAGCGGCTGCTTCTTGGCGAGCGAATACCACGCGTAGGCTTTGACCAGGTCCTTGTCCACACCCAGTCCCTGCGCGTAGGCGCTTGCAAGATTGACCTGCGCTTCGGCGTTGCCGGCCAGCGCCGCCTGCGAGTACCACTTGAACGCCTGAGTCTCGTCCTTGTTCACACCGGTGCCGGTCGCATAGGCGAGCCCCAGCGCGAAGGCCGCCCTCGCGTTGCCGGCTTTCGCCGCCGAGCGGTAATACTCCATGGCCTTGCCGATATCGGCGGCCACGCCGATGCCGTTCTGGTAAAGGTAGCCGAGATTGTAAGCGGCCAGCGGATGTTGCTGCGCCGCCGCCTTGCCGTACCACTCGATCGCCTTGGCCGCATCGGCCTTGGTGCCGGTGCCGCTGTCGTACATCCATCCCAGGTTGTATTGCGCCTTCGCGTCGCCGGCGGCGGCGGCGCGCTGAAACCAGCTAAGAGCCGCGGCGGCATCGCGCTTGACGCCATCACCATTGAGGGCCATGACACCAAGCTCGCACTGCGCCTTGACGTCGCCACCTTCGGCAAGGTGGCGGAAATGATCGAGCGCACCGGAGTTGCCACCCAGCGCCGCCTTTCTGAACCACTCGCGGGCCTTGTCCAGATCCGACTTGACCCCCTCGCCGCGCTCGTACATCAGGGCGAGATTGTATTGCGCCTTGGCGTAGCCGGCGTCGGCGCTTTTCGTGTACCACAGCAGCGCCTTGGCGTCGTCACGGGGCACGCCCTGCCCCTTGTCGTAGAGCAACCCCAGGGCGAACTGGGCGGCACTGTCGCCTTGCTCGGCCATGCCGCCGAAAATGCGTGCCGCGGCCGCGTAGTCACCATGCTTATAAGCAGCCAGGCCGGCACGGAAATCGGCAAATGCCAGGCCGGGAAGGAAAGCCAGTAGCAGAAAAATCACGCGGGTCATGCCCGGCGTATCGGCGGCGCGGGCCGAATCTTGATGCGCAGCCGGTTGGCGTGCAGCCGTCAGGGCCGGGACTGAAATTCCCGGAGCAGCTCGAAAATCGGCCCGCGCAGGCGTCCCGGAAAATCCAACTCGATGCCGCCGATCCGCCAGTCCGACCAGACGGTGCGGGTGACGAAGCCCGCCGGGTTCACCGGCACCGGCACCTTGACCTTCAGTTTCAGGAATACGAGATAGGACCAGTTCACCAAGGTATTGTTGACGTGTAGTTCCAGGCTGAGCAGGGCCGCATCGGCATGATCCTTCAGGGCCGCCGGGCTGATCACCGTGTAACCGGCCGCCTGCAGACGCGTTTCGACCTCGGCGTACAACTGCGCCTCCTCGAAGCCGCGGCGCGCCCAGTCCTTGTGGAAGCCGCTGATTTGAACCGCCAGCGTACGCACCGGCACACGCGGCTGGAAATCAGCCGCCCACGCGCTGCCGACGGCCGCCGATGCCAGCAGGCACAGCAGAACAAATCCACGCATAACGACAGCCGGTGCTCGCAACGCCGGTTACTCCTCGCGGCAATGGACGCGGGTGCGCCGCTGGTGATTCGCCGCCGGGATCTTCGTGTCCAGGAAATGAATGGTGCCCCGAGAAGGAATCGAACCTCCAATAGCTGATTACAAATCAGCAGTTATGCCATTTAACTATCGGGGCAAAGCAGCCTGGAACAGGTTCGCTAGTTTAAGTTATTGGAGGCCCCGCCTGCCACACTCCCGGAGTGGCGCCGTGCCGACCGTATGGCCGGTCAATGGCCCGGCGTATCGCCAGCGACAGTGCGCGACTGGCCGGACTTGCCGCAATCCGTGTCTGAAACCTTGACCCCCACGGGGAGATCGCCGGCAAGCGCGTCCGCCGACAGCTGGTCACCCTGCAGATCCAGCCAGTACACGGTCTTGTTTTCATAGCGGGGCACGACCAGCGGCTGGTAGCCGCTGTTCTTCAGCTCGGCCAGGCGCTTGCGCACCGAATCCTGGGAACTGAATACGCCGAGCGAGATGGCGTTCTTCATTTCGCCTTTGCGGATCATGAAAAGGTCCTTGATGCCCTTGCTTTTCAGATCCTCCAGCGTTTCCTTGGCCTTTGCGTCGGAAGTAACCGGCTCAAGATAGACCCAGAAAAACTTCTGTTCCTGCCGCGTCGTCTTGGCCACCGAAATGCGATTGGCCTGACTGGCGAGTCGGTCGCGCAGTGCCCCGGCCTGCGCCTCGCTTTCGAAAGGACCAACGCGCAGGCAATGTGCAGCTGCGGTGGAATCGGCAGCTTTGTCCTCGTCACCGGTCTTGGCGGGCGCGTCCATCGTTTCGGTAGGGGCAACCGGTTTTTCACTAACATCCGCGGTCGCCACGCTGGCGGTCCCGGTCGCGGATGGCCCCTGGTTTGTCGGCGCCGGCGGTTGCGATTTGTCGGCAGCCTTTGCCTCTTGCGGCGATGTCGGCACCGACGAAGGCGTTGCGGAAGCTGATTCCGCCGTAGTCGACGCCGGCGGCGGTACGGCAACCATGTCCCGAGTCGGCGGCAGCTGGTCCAGCTCTGAAAGCAACTTGAGGCGGGGCACGTCGGCCGGCAGCGGCGGCGGCGCTGCGGCTTCGTTGTCGTCGGGCGCGTAGATGCGCTGGTTAAGCTCCCAGCCGAAATAGCCTACGTTGCCCAGCAACAGCAATATGCACAGCCATCTCACGTCGTTTGCTCCGCAATCACGGCCAAACCCTTGAGGACAAGATTTGGTTCGAACCGGTATTCAATTGAAATTCGTTCCCTCACAACTGCGGCCTCGCCACCGGTCAATAGACAAACCGGATCGCCGCCCAGTTCAGCCCGGAACCGCGTCAACACGTGCTCGATGCAGCCGGCGAGGGCGTGCACGGTGCCCGCCGCGATTGCCGAGCGCGTGTCGCGGGGAAGCGCCCCCGCCGCATCCTCGTCGCCCGAGGCGGCGGCGAGAGCATGGGTGCCCGCGGCCAGCGACCGGCGCATCAGTTCGATACCCGGCGCGATCACGCCCCCGAGAAATTCACCCTGTTCATTGACGGCGTCGACCGTCACCGCCGTGCCGCAATCCACGATGCAAAACGCGCTCTTGTGATCGTGACGGGCGCCCACCATGGCGACAAAGCGATCGGCGCCCAGCTGCGCCGGGTCCAGGTAACGGTTAACGACGCCGTGGGCGGCCGGCACCGAATGCACAAAGCGTGGCGCCATGGTCCAGGCATGACGGCACCAGAGACCGACTCGGTCACCGATTTCGCTGCCGGCCACGTTGACGACCCACACCGCGTCGACATCCTCCAGCCGGCCCCAGTGCCGCGCAAATTCGGCCTCAAGTACCTCAGGCGGTTGAATGGGATCCGCCTTCCAGAAGAACGGCGCCCCGGGCCGCAACTCCGCACCCGACATCTCCGCCCATTTGATCCGGCTGTTGCCGATATCGACCAGCAGCTTCATGGTGACACCCGCAAACTGACTTCTCCGGAAATGTAGCGGCTGACGGTGCCGTCGACATCGACCAGCAGCGCGCCGTTGTCATCGATGTCCACCGCCCGCCCCTGCACGCGGCGGTTTGGAAGGGACAATTCGATCCGCTCGCCCCTGATCGCGTCGGCCTGCCGCCATTCCTCGAGAAACGGCAAAAGACCGCCGGTTTCGTATTGCGGCAGCAATATCAGCAACTCGGACAATACCGCGGCGGTCAGCGCATTTCGGGACACGTCGCATTTCATCGCGCTTTGCAGATCCGTGTAAGGTTGCTCAATCATCTCGGCCGCCTCCGGCGGCATCGCGACATTGATGCCTATCCCTATGACGACCGTGCAGGGTCCGCCGGTTTCACCGCGGACTTCGGCAAGAATGCCGGCAAGCTTGCGGTGATGCCAGACGAGGTCATTGGGCCATTTGAAAGCGATTGCGTCGGCACCCATGCGCAGCAGGGCGCGGCGCACCGCCACCGCAACGGCAAGGCTGAGCCCCGAAAGCATCACGGCAAGGTTGAACCGCCAGGCGATGGACAGGCAGACGCCGGCGCCCAGCGGCGCCACCCATTGCCGGCCGCGGCGGCCGCGGCCCGCCGACTGGACCTCCGCGACGCAGGCGTGGCGATGGACGTCACGAGCCGCACCAGCCTCCAGCAGCCGCTGGTTGGTGGAGTCGGTTTCGAAATAGACGTCCAGCGCAGTCAGCCCGGCGCACAAGGCGGGCTCGATCCCGGCGAGGATACGCTGCCTGTCAAGTAACTCCAGAGGCTGGTCCAGCCGATAGCCATGACCGCGACTGGCGCCGATCCCGATCCCCAATGCCTTAAGGGCGTTGACGTGTTGCCAGATGGCGGTCCGCGTCAGTCCGAGCGCCGCGGCGAGCTGTTCGCCCGAATGATGAGCGCCGTCGGCGAGGGCCTGCAGGATCTGCGAACGACGGTCGGGACGCACGGCGAATTGGTTGTTGACTGCGGGCGGACCGACGCCAGGGCGCTCCCGCCCGACGTCAAACCGGACCTACCGGCCCTTCGGCGGCAGTGTGACGTCATCGGCATTGAAGACGGTCGTGTCGCCCATATGCGTGTCCTCTTCTTCCTTCTTGGCCGGCTTCTTATCGACCTGCGACGGCATCAACGTACGGTCTCCATCGTCGTCGTCACTCAGGATCACGGTCTTGTCGCTATTGTCCTGCCCCCCCCTGGACATCATCGCGGCATCGTCGAGGAAATCGTCCAGGCTGATCTCGTCTTCAGTTCCCTTCGTCTCCGATGCCGGTGGCGGCGACGAGGGCGCGGACTCCGCCGGCCCAACGTTGCCAGGCATGATGGTGGGATCCTCGGATCCGATTTTCACGGGTTCCTGCGCTTCGTCGGACTGTCCGCCCTCTTTCGGCTGCGAGAGATTGTCGAGCTGCGATGCTTCCAGAACCGTGGTGCTGATGAAAGAATCCAGCGACATGTCTTCGCCCTCCGCTTCGGGTTCTGACACCGGCGGGGCCTCGGGCGGTTCCTCAGCGAACGGCACAGAATCCGGCCCCAGGACTACCGTCGCCTTGTCCTGGAAAGCATCGTCGTCTCCTTCCGGTTGTGCCGGCGGGGCCTCGGGCGGTTTCTCGGCGAACGGCGCCGAATCCGACCCCAGGACCACTGTCTCCTTGTCCTGAAAAGCATCGTCGTCCCCTTCCGGTTGTTCCGGCGGGACCTCGGGCGATTCCTCGGCGAATGGCGCCGAATCTGATCCCAGGAAAACTGTCTCCTTATCCTGGAAGACATCGTCGTCGTTTTCCGATTGTTCCGGCGCCGCGGAACTGGGCTCTTCAAGTGGCTCGTCCATGGAAGCCTCCGTGCCCGGAATCATGTCGCCGCCCGGCATCTCCCCAAATTCCATGCTGCCGGAATCGAGGAAGTCGTCAACGGATCCGAGTTCGGACGTTGTCGACGCCCCGGCTTCCGGTCCGGGTTCCTTGCTTTCCTCCTCGGGGCTTTCCTCCGCGGGCGCTTCGATACCGGCGGCGGGCAGGACCCCGGCATCGAACCCGCCGGTTACGTCGAATGCACCTTCCTCTTCGTCCTCTTCATCCTGCGCCATCGGCGGTGCCGCCGCCGGTTCGGGCGTGGCAGCCGCAGCCGCAGCCGCAGCCGCCACAGGCGCCGCCTGCATCAGCGTGGCGTCGGCAATGACCGTCTTGTCGCTGGCGCCAGCGAAAACGGTCTTGCCCGCATCGGCAACTTCGGGCATCACGAACTCGAAGTCGTACTTGTGCAAGCGGATCTTGTCGCCGTGTTTAAGCCGCTGTTCGCCCGTCACCCGCTGGCCATTGACGAAGGTGCCATTGACGCTGGCCTGGTCGACAATCCAGAAGCTGAAGTCCTTGTATTCGATCAGGGCGTGGCGCCTGCCGATGGTCGGCTGGTTGACGACGATGTAGTGCACGTGCTCGGCGTCTCCGCCGGGAACACGCCCCATCATGGCCGGCTTCGTGCCCAACTCATGTTCGCTCAGATCGGTATTGCCCTGCAGATCCCGCAGGAATGCACGCGGCACGTACTCTTCCTCGTCCGGGATCTCCACCCCGTGCGCCGACGCCGGTGCCGCCTTTTTCTGGCCGCCGCGCTTCTTCAGGAAAACGAACAGCCCGACGATGACCAGCAGGACGAGCACCACGCCGCCGCCGATGATAATCAGGCCCATGCCTTTGTTTTCATGCTCGGGACGAACGATGATGGCCTGCCCCTCCGGAAGCTTGTCCAGTTCCTCCTTGGAGATGCCGGTCGCCTTTTCGAACTCCTCGGCAGCCTGTTCGGCGCTGGTTTGTCCGGCGGCTCCCGCCTGTGCCGGCGTGGCCGACGTTGCGGGCTCGGTTGCGGCCGGGACCGGCGAAGGTGACGATGTCGTCGCGGGGGGCTGGGCCTCCTGAGGCGCGGCAGGCGTCGGTTGGGTTTCAGAGGTGGTCGGCGCGGCCGGCGCGGTTTGAGCGGATTCGGGCGCGGTTGCCGGCGCAGCAGGCGCGGGCGCTTCCGGCGTCGTCGCCGCAGCCTTGGGAGGCGCGGTCTGTGCCTCGGGCGCAGGTACAGGCGGTGGCGGCGGCTGCAACTTGGCGATGTCCTGCGATACATGTTCGAACGCGTCATGCAAATCTTCGGCCTTGAGCGCCCGGAAGTAATCGCCGTTGGTCTTGGTCGCCAGCGACTGGATCAGCTGGTAATCCGCGTCGGCGGTGAAGGCGATGGCGTAGATTCGGATCTTGTTCTTGGCAGCCTCGTCCGCCAGTTCCTCGCGCAGCCAGGTTGCCTTGTCCTGGCTTTCGCTCGAATTGCCGACGTCGACGATACCGTCGGTCATGAACACGACGATCTTCTGGGCATCGCTGCGGCCGTTGACCCGCAACTCGTATAACGCCCGCTCCATGGCCGACGGGCTGTCGGTCAGCTGGCCACGGTAGTTGATGGCTTTCAGGCTTTCCCCAACGGCCTTCTTGCCGGCCTCGTCGAGAGCGGTAAGCGGCAGTGCAAGATTGATGGCCTTGTCGAAAATCAACACGCCGAAATGCGTATCGGCAGGCAGACCGTCGACAAAATGGGTAATCGCCTTCTTGGCAAGGAAATGCGGGTCGGAGTGCCGCATGCTGCCGGAGTTGTCGAACACCAACAAGATGTCCTTGGGCAGCGTCGCCGCCCAGGACAATGGTGACGCCGCGAACAACATCAGCCACAGCGCCGCCAGTCGAAAGTATGCAGTCATCATTTACCCCTCCGGACGTCCTTATTGCCCTTCATTATCAGGCATCGCCTGAATGAATTATACGTGCCGGCGGAACTCAGCGCGTGTCGCCGCTGGCGACGGGTCTGGCCGGATCGGCGCACCACTCGCTCCACGACCCGGGGTAGAGCCGGGACTGCGGAAATCCGGCGTGCACCGCTGCCAGGATGTTGTGGCAGGCGGTCACGCCGGAGCCACAATAGAACGTCGCCTGTTCCGCTGGTGTGCTGCCGAACACCGCGGCGAGCTGTGCCCGCAGTGCCGTGGCGGTCTGAAAACGTCCCTGCCCGTCGAGATTGTTCTTGCAGAAATAGTTGATCGCGCCGGGAATGTGGCCGGCCACAGGGTCCAGCGGTTCGACTTCCCCGCGGTAGCGGGCCGGGTCGCGGGAATCGACCAGGCAGGGCTGATTGAGCACTGCCTCGGCTTGCACCAGCAGGTCCTCGCGCGGTTGTCCGTGGAATTCCACCCGGCGGTGCGACTGTTCGCCGCTGGCGGCCGGATTGCCACCGTCCCGCCAGCTGGGCCAGCCGCCGTCCAGCACTGCCACCGGTTCATGGCCCATGTAGCGCAGCAGCCACCAGAAACGCGCCGCCATCATGCCGCCAGCGGCGTCGTAGACCACAACCTGGGCGCCGTTACCGATACCCAGCCGCCCGAACAACGCCGTTAGCTGCAGCGGCGACGGCAGGGGGTGGCGCCCCGTTCCCGGCGCCTTGGGCGCGCTGAGGTCGGTCTCCATGTCGACGTAAACCGCTCCCGGGACGTGGCCTTCCAGATAAGCCCTGCGACCGGCCTGGTGATCGGTGAGGTCGTAGCGGCAGTCCACTACGACCCAATCGGCGTCATCCAGGTGCGCCCTGAGCTCTTCGGCTTGGATCAGCGTACGGTACATGTGCCTTGTTAAGATCGCTAACTGCCCGGTCATGGTAACCCAATCCCATGAGCGGATCATGAGGGGTTGGTCGCATTATCGCGGCCTGTGCTAACTTGCGCGTATGTCGCGTCGCCCATTTGGCATGATGGTCGGTCTTGCATGTGTCCTGGCCTCGCTGTCGGGGTGCGCCAACCTGCCCTATTACGCCCAATCCGTTCGCGGGCAACTGCAAATCTTCGAACGCGAACGGCCGATCGCCACCGTCCTCGACGATCCCGCCGTTTCCGAACGCGTCAAGGCGAAGCTGCGCCAGGTAAGGAAATTCCGCCGGTTTGCCGTCAGCGCGTTGGCCCTGCCGGACAACGGCAGCTACCGGCAGTACGCGGACCTGCAACGGCCTTTCGTGGTCTGGAATGTCTTCGCAACGCCGGAGCTGTCACTGACGCCGGTAAAATCGTGCTTCCTGTTCGTGGGCTGCCTGAATTACCGGGGCTACTTCCACGAAGCCGACGCGCGGACCTTCGCCGAAAAGCTCCACGATGCCGGCGATGATGTGTTTGTTGGCGGGGTGCCGGCCTATTCGACCTTGGGCTGGTTCGACGACCCGGTGCTGAACACCATGCTGCGCTGGGACGATGGCCGGATCGCCCGTTTCATCTTCCACGAACTCGCCCATCAACGCCTGTACATACGCGACGACAGCGATTTCAACGAGGCCTTCGCCACAGCGGTCGCGGATGAGGGCTGGCGAAGATGGCTGAAAGCCTCCGGCGACGCAACGATGCGCACCAGGGCGGAATCGGGCCACGATGCCCAATTCACCCAATTGCTGCTGCAGACGCGCTCGCGCCTGAAATCGATTTACCACAGCGGACGCTCCGACGTATCCAAGCGCGCTGCCAAGGCGGCTGCGTTCAAGCAGCTTTTGTCCGACTACGGCGCCCTGCGTCGGCAATGGGGGTCGGACAAGGGTTACGACCACTGGATGCACCACGATCTCAACAACGCCATGATTATCGCGGTGTCGACCTACCGTGCCGATGTGCCGGCGTTCAAGGCGTTGCTGGCGGTCGCCGGGGGCGATATGGCACGATTTTACCGGCTCAGCGCAGAGGTGGGCGGGCTGCCGCTCAAGGCGCGGCGCCATTGCCTCGATGGCCTGATCCGGTCGGGCGCCGCTTACCTGGACGCCTGTGCACTGCCGCAACCAAAAACCGCAGCGCAGGCCAGCCGTTGAACGGCTGTGATAAAGTTCACGCTTCGACAGCCGATAGCTGGTCCCAGATTCAACCGGCACGGTAGCTTGCATCATGAATCTCAAGTCTATAATTAACGAGGGACCGACGGGTGTCGGCAACGCCTCCGGGCGAGAGGGAACCAACAAAAAATCGCGCCCTTTCTGGAACAGGACCATGCTCAACAAGCTCTTTTCCAAACCGCTGACCCTGACGATCGGCGGCCAATCCGTCGGCTTCAACAGCATAAATGAGTTTGAATTCAGCCTAAGCGGTCGCACCGACGTGCCTTCGCGCAAGCTCTCAGACCTGATGCTGATGTCGCCGGAGGAACTGAAAAAGGAAGCCAAGCAGATAAAGGTGATCGAACAGCAGTTCGTGGAGGTCATTTCCAAATCGCTGGAATCGACCGGCGGCATCGCCCATTATCTCCGCACCATCGACCCGCACGTGTTTTCGCAGGATCACAACTGGCGGGACATCATGATTTCACTGCGCGACAAAGGCCCCGACTATGATGAGTTGAGGCGGATTGCACTGGTGAAATACATGCAGTACCTGACCTCGCGCCAGGAAATCATCAAGCACACCTATTCCATCAAGAAACAGGCAGCCAAGCGGGAGCGGGCCAAGGAAGAGGAAATGATGGAAACCAGGCTGTTCTCCGAACCGCCCATCGAGGCCGCCGGCCCCGCGGAAGGGGCGATGCGCGAGACGGTCATTCTCGACTCCCAGGTGATCAGTCCGCCGCCGCAACACGCGCAGTTCGCGCGGCTTCCCAAAGGCGAGGCCGTGGTCATCAAGCTCAAGCCCAAACAGGAAGTGGATCTCCTGCTGTCCAAATACGCTTTCAAACTGCGGTCCGACGGCGAGATGTTCCTGGTTGATCAGAGTGGTACGCCCCACCCGCTGCAGGACGGAAAGAACATCATCGGGCGTGACGATGTCTGCAACGTGGTGGTGCAGCACGGCTTGCGCGATGTATCGCGTCTACACCTGATTATCGAACGCCTGGGGGCCGATTCACTCCGCATGACCGACCTATCGTCACACGGCACCTTCATCCCGGCGGAACTTCTGACCTGACGACCGACGCCGGCAGCGACGCGGCGATCCCGCTGCCGCCCTGCCGTTGACCGTGTCGAGATTGCCATGCACATCACATTCGTCAAGAAAATAAAGGCCGACGGCGAACCCTGCCGCAAGTGTGCCGAGGTGGAAAAGCGCCTGAATGACGCCGATTTGATGTCCCGTATTGACGCCGTGCTGATCGCGGACGAGCGCGACCCCACGAGTGCCGGAATGAAACTGGCCGCGACGCATCAGGTCGCAGTGGCACCTTTTTTCCTGGTACGCGACGACGCCGGCAATGAGCGCGTGTATACCATCTATTTCCAGTTTCTGAAGGAAGTCCTGGAGGCCTAGCGTCAACGTCGGGGCGGCACCGTGCGCGCCCAACGCATTAGTAATCCGGCAGCACGACGTGTTCGAAAATCCGCTCAATCTCCTCCTTGTCGTGCGCGGCAATCGCCGCATCGACCCGTTCACGCGTCAAGTGCGGCGCGAAGGTCTCCATGAAATCGTACATGTACTTGCGCAGGAAACTGCCGCGGCGAAATCCTATCTTGGTGATGCTCGGCGCGAACAGATGGCTGGCGTCCAGCGCGGTCAGATCCTTGTCGACCTGGGCTTCATACGCCATGTGGGCGACAATGCCGATGCCCAGTCCGAGCCGCACATAGGTCTTGATCACGTCGGCATCCGTTGCCGTGAATACCACTTGCGGTGACAAACCCCTTTCGTTGAATGCCTGGTCGAGCTGCGAACGACCGGTAAATCCGAATACGTAGGTGACGATCGGGAATCGGGCAACCGCTTCGAGGGTCAGCGGTTGCCCCCGCTCCAGTTCGTGCCCCTTGGGAACGATGATGGCACGGTTCCAGCGATAGCAGGGCAGCATTATCAGGTCAGAGAACAGTTCCAGTGCCTCGGTGGCGATGGCGAAATCGACCTTGCGATCGGAGGCCATCTCCGAGATCTGCATCGGGGTCCCCTGGTGCATGTGCAGGCTTACCTTCGGGTATTTCCGTATGAAACGGCGAATGACGGAAGGCAGGGCATAACGCGCCTGGGTATGGGTCGTCGCGATCGACAGGCTGCCGCGGTCCTTGTCGCTGTGTTCGTCGGCGATCCGGCGGATGTTATCCACTTCCGCGAGAATGCGCCCGGCGGCATCAAGGATGGCCTTTCCGGCGGCTGTGACATTGGTGAGATGTTTGCCGTTGCGCGCAAAGATCTGCAGGCCCAGTTCGTCCTCCAGCAGGCGAAGCTGCTTGCTGATCCCCGGCTGCGAGGTAAACAGGCTCTCGGCAGTGGCCGAGACATTGAGATCCCGCCTCGCGACCTCCCACGCATAGCGCAATTGCTGCAGTTTCATGATTCTGCTCCCTGCCTTTGGAATAAGTTTATAAATCTTTATTCTTTCTAATTATATTTCGCCAACCATAAACTGCCATTCCCTGACAATCTGGACGACGTGGTACAAGGAAAAACATGGGCTTAGGATATAGCGTGGCGGGGTTCGCCGTCGGATTCATCGTCGGCATGACCGGGGTAGGCGGCGGCTCCCTGATGACACCGATCCTGGTGCTGCTGTTCAGTGTCAAACCCGCCCTGGCAGTGGGTACCGACCTGCTATACGCCTCAATCACCAAGGGCGGTGGCATTTTCGTGCATCAGCGAAACCGCACCATCCTGTGGCCGGTGGTGGGGTTGCTCGCCACGGGCAGCGTGCCGACGTCAATCGCCACGGTGTTTGTCCTGCAGCGATGGACTGCGAGCGGCCTGAACTACGACGGCGTCATGACCACGACGCTGGGTGTTGCCCTGATCCTGACTTCGCTGGCAATCGTAGGTAAAGAACGTCTGGTTCGCTTTGCCCAGAAGGAGCGGTTCGCCGGCCTGCGCGCCTTGCACAGCCGCTGGCAAAAGCCCTTGACCGTGATGGCAGGGATCGTACTCGGCATATTGGTGACGCTGTCGTCGGTGGGCGCGGGGGCTGTCGGGGCCGTGATTCTTTTCTTTCTGTACCCTCGGGTGCCGTCAAAGCAGATTGTCGGCACCGATCTCGCGCATGCCGTGCCCCTCACCGCGATTGCCGGCCTTGGACACGCCCACCTCGGAACGGTCGACTACTCACTGCTGGGCTACCTTCTGCTGGGCTCGCTGCCTGGGATCTTCATGGGCAGCCATATCGGCATCAAACTGCCGGATTACGTGGTTCGGCCTGCTTTGGCGGGAATGCTGCTGATGATAGGCCTCAGGTTTGCCGTACCTTGACGCAAACCTGAGGCCCGTTCGTCTGAGTGTTGTGCGTAAAACGCATTAAATCGATTACGCGATGCCCCTTTCAGGGCCGGTCAAGCATGTAACGGTGGTGAGTCACGATAGCGCTTGATGAGGTCAGCCATCTGGTCCTTGAGCATGAGTTTCTGCTTTTTCAATGTCTCCAGGGCCAGGTCATCGATCGTCAATTCGCCGTGATTGGCCTGGTTGACGGTTTCCTTCAATTCATTGTGCTTGTCGTAAAGCCTTTTGAAATTCGAGTCTTCTGACAACAACGTACTTACAACCTGCTGATCGAATTCGAACATGTACGATCCCCCTTTTTTTCATCTTGGGTTGAACCGCGAAAAATGGAGAGAAAAAGGACTAGAGCCGTAACGGCATGGGGCCGTGTCAACACCTCCTTTTCGTTAACGAATAACCACGGGTAGGGGCCGGGCAATACGTTCGCGCAAATGGCGCAACGCAAAAATCGAATGCCCTGTTTATAACCCTAGTCGAATTTGTGCGGCGGCTCAAGCGACGGCCGACGGCATGGGGGCACCGGGCA
>CAYVOU010000002.1:0-18026 GCA_964453295.1 uncultured Gammaproteobacteria bacterium | reverse complement strand
CCGTCGCGCCCGAGACCGTTGTCGACATCCCTGTGCGGTTGCGTGCCGACCCGGCCAAGTTGAGCAAGCGCAGCACCAAGGTGCATTTCATCATCAAAGACCCCGACCATCCACGTTTCCACGAAGATGAGGAGGCGCGGTTCCTCGGACCGACGCCCTGAAAGCCTATGACCCCGACCACCGTCACCGCCCGCCCCGCTCCGGTTCCCTGGTACCGCGAACCCTATGTCTGGCTGGTCATCCTGTTCCCCGCGATGGCTGTCGTCGCCGGCTTCATCACCTTGCGGCTGGCCATCGTCAGCGACGACGGCCTGGTCATCGACGACTATTACAAGGCCGGCCTGCATATCAACCGGGTGCTTGATCGCGACCGCCGCGCCGCCGCCCTGGGACTCAAGGCCAACGTCCAGATCAACCCGGACAACAAGACCATCCGCGTGCTCATCAGCAGCCACGACGGCGTGAAGCTGCCCGACAAACTCAGCATGCGCCTGATGCATGCGACCCGCGCCGGCTTCGATCGCACCGTCATCCTGAAAGCGGCGGGAGACGGCAGCTACCGTAGCGCCATGCCGCCAATGGCTCTGGGGCACTGGTACGCGCAGATCGAGTATGCCGACTGGCGCATCCTGGATTCCTTCTTCCTGTCACCACGCTGACGCGTCCGGCGGCTGGGACGTATCCCGCCCCGGCCGGGTCGGAGACGCCTCCTCCCGGTCCATGCGACCGTCAGGTCCTGATCCCTTCGCGACACTCAAGGCAGCCGGTCGGTTTTAAGCTTATTCCGACTTCGAATAGCGCGCCTGTTGCCCAATCGGGCATAATAGCGGCGTCTTTTATAGAGAAATTGGAATAACCCCATGAGCATCGCCGGCATCGCTGAACACCTGACCGACAAGGGTGCCTCACTGCGCACCACGCTGGACCTGCGTGAACTCAACGGCACGCTCAAGGACAAGGCGCCGCAGGAGATCATGCACTGGGTCGTGGAAACGGCGAAACGCCCGATCGTCCTGACCAATTTCCGCCCTCGCGCCGTCGGTTTCCTGCACATGGTCACCCGGGTCAAACCGGACATTCCGGTGATCTGGATCGACACCGGCTATAACACGCCGGCCACCTATCGCTTCGTGGAGTTGCTGACCGAACGGCTCGGCCTGGACCTGCACGTCTACACCTCGCCGGTCACCGCCGCGCGGCGGCAGGCCGTGCGCGGCGAAATCCCTCCACTCAACACGCCCGAACATGATGCCTTTTCCCGGGAAGTGAAGCTGGAGCCGTTTGAGCGGGCGTTGAAGGAGTTCAAACCGGACTTCTGGATGAACGGCATCCGCCACGACCAGAATGCCTTCCGCAAGACCCTGGACGTCGTCACGGCAGGTCCTTTGGGCACGCTGCGCGCCGCCCCCATGTTCCACCTCACGGAGCTGGATGTGGAGGAATACATCTACGAGCACAAACTGCCGGACAACGACGACTATTTCGACCCCACCAAGGGTGAGGAACATCGCGAATGCGGGCTGCTGCTGGCGAAATAAGCTGGCAGGCGGCCGTGACTTCGTAACCGTTTCATTTTCAAAGATTTCGTAGTCTCCTCCACGACATCGGCGGCGCAAACTGCCGGCGTCGCCCATGACCGGCGCGATCGACCGCGCCCGACCCGGGAACCTCCCCGGCCATCGGCATGCCTTTGATACCCTTCAGATTCACGCGCGCCGGTCGCTATGCGTACTGATGGTAATGTCGGTTGAACTCGGCCATGGAGATCCAACGATATGAGGCTGACCGATCAAACGCTTTTGCAGCAGATGCGGCTCACCGATCTGGAAATCGAGCGACGCAAGGCTTTGCTCGAATTTCGCGAATCCGATGTCCAGCTGCTGTTGTCCTGCCGCCCGTTTATCTTTAGTAGCGTCGATACCCTCGTCCGCGAATTCTACGAAAAACAGACGGCATTCGAGGAAAACGCACTCCTCATCGGCGACGCCGAAACCCTCCAAAGACTGATGAACGCGCAGCGACAGTACGTGCTCGATCTGTTCGACGGCCACTATGGCGTCGACTACGTCAACAGCCGCCTGCGCATCGGCCTCGTCCACAAGCGCATCGGCGTCGAGCCGAAGCTCTACTTGAGCGCGGTCCGGATCCTGAAGTCCATCCTCGAGCACACCATTCGTGCGCGCATCGCCGACCCCGACCGCGTATTCGATGCCATGAGCGCCCTCGAGAAACTGATGAATTTCGACACCACGCTGGTGTTCGACACCTACATACGGGGGCTGTTGAGTGAAATCGACCTGTCGCGCTCGCGGGTGGAGGAATACGCCCAGAGCCTGGAACTCAAGGTTACCGCGCGCACTGCCGAGCTCGAGGAGCTGGCGCGTCGCGACAGCCTTACCGGCCTGTACAATCGCCGCGCCATGATGGAGTTCCTGTGGCGGGACCTGCGCTATATGGCCCGTCACGGCAAGCCGCTGTCCCTGGTCTACCTCGACGTCGATGAATTCAAGCACATCAACGACACCCACGGCCATCGGCGCGGCGACGAAATTCTGCTGGCAGTAGCGAGCTCGATGCTGGCCGTGATCCGCGATTCCGACACCGCCTGTCGGCATGGCGGCGACGAATTCTGCATCGTGCTGCCGGATTGTACCGTCGACGATGCTGAACGCACCTGCGCGCGGCTGCGGGAAAACCTGCGGAAACTGGAACCGCAGGCCCGGTTAAGTTTCGGGATCGCGCAGTCGGGCCCCTCGACCTTTGACGACGCCGACACGCTGATACGCCGGGCCGACGAAAAGATGTACGAGTCCAAGAACCGGGATGCCAAAGCCGTACCGCTGGCGGTCGAAATGCCGGCCGATCCCGGCCACTCGGAGATTGAGTCCGATCAGGATCCCGCGGACGCCGCGTAAGACGGCGGACCGTATCGCATTGCCGCCGATTTCGGCGCTTGAAGACAAAGGCCCGCAACACGTACCGGCTGACACGATTATCAGCCGGTACACGAACACCTTTCAGATGCCGGCGCTGCGGTCGTGCGGGTCCGTACTCGGGTTGGGAGACGCCTCTCGAAAAGTCAGAGTCGCACCGATCGTCTGACCATCGGCGTCGTGTATCGGCGTGACCGATCCCCTAATCCGGACCGCACCGCCAATGCGGCTGTCAAGCCGGCTGCCGTTTTGCAGGGCGATGGTCCGCTCGTCGCGCAGGCAGAGCCGGACCGGATCGAGCCCCTCCGACCCGGCGTCGTCGATCACGAAGACCTTCGACGCAGGCATGCCGGCAGCGTCCATGCTGTTCCAGCCCGTATAATGTTCCGCGGCCAGGTTCAGGTAGGTCACGTAACCGTTGACGTCGGTGGTGACGACGGCGTCCCCGAATATCCTGGCCGCCTCCTGCCGCCCGTTCGGCCGCGGCGGCGGTATGGACACTTCGGCGATTCGCCTGGCGCGGTCCTTGACCAGCTTTTCGAAGTTGCCGTAGACCTCCTGCAGCGCCATGAGCATCATCTTGCGGCTCATGATGTCCAGGGCGGCCATGCGTACCCGTCGGTCGTCCGCACCGTCTCCCTCGCCTGCACAGGCCTCGAGCAGGACATCGACGGTGGTCCTGTCGTCTCGCAAAAATCGGAGTTCACTGGTGTGGGTGGAGTCATCCTTGAAGACAAGCTCCCACAAGGCATCGAAATCCGGTCTGGATTCCGGGGCGACGAGCAGCGCCAGATGACATTCCCGCAAGGCACTGCGATCCAGGCCCAGCAGTTCCGCCGCGGTGCCGTCGGCGTCGATGATGCGGCCCCGGGCATCCAGCGTGAAATACGCGATGCTCGGCAGGTCGTCGCTTTGTTCGTATTTTTGTTTTAGTGCGTCCGCTTCCAGGTGGGCACTTTGTTGCTCCGTGCTTTGTAGATCTAAGTCCGCCCCATCTGCGTGCGGCACTCCCGCAACGCTTCCCCCCGAGCTTTGCTTACGTAGAATTTCAGTTCTCATACAGCACCTCGGATTTTGTTGGGTTGATGCTTGATCGCGGCGCGCGGCACCGATCCGTCAATGTCGCGCCTGTTGGAATGATCCTCCTTGTTAGGACTACGCCGAAACTGGAAGGCTAGCGACGATGCGTGACAAACGCATGACCGATCCGCCTTAAGGAATACCTGCTGATGACGCAGGCCAGAGAGTTAAATCGAACATTCCCCTTGCTACCTTCCATAAAATCGTAGCACCAATTATCAAAACGTCACCCCTTTAAAAGGCCGCTGTTCGTTGGGGTTCTTGGTTGTTGCGGTGCACGTGGCGTGAACGATGCTTATCATGAACGGATGACGTCGTATCGGCGACGGGTGCCGCGGTCAGCGAGTTGATTTTTTCGATGACCGTTTTCGGGGATCCGCGCTCGAAAGCGAAAACCCTTGCAGTGGAAGACCCGGGGTGGATACGAAAGTTCAGGTGAAGGAATCGGCGACGATACTGGCATACCAGCCTTCGTCGTAAAGCGCTTCCCTGGCACGAAACGCCGCCGATGCGTTAAGCGGACTGGTGCCCCCCGACCCCTCCACCAAATGCGGGACGCCGTTGGAAAGGCGGAAAATGTCGTTGATCGATATTGCGTAGTCCGGCGCCACCAGACTGTAGCAGGTATTGACGAAGGAAGGCTCGCCCACCGGCTGTCCGCGCAGCAGCGACGCCACGGCAAGCGCGCAAATCTTTGCCTCGCTGTTGGCGGCCGACGCGGATTTCGGCATGGGTGAGGCCAGCGCCGCATCGCCGATGACATGCACATTCGGAACCTGCGGCGATTCGAAGCTCTTGAAGTCAATCGGGCACCAGCCACTGGCATCGCCCAGCCCGGCTTTTAGCGCGATGGCGCCGGCGCTTTGCGATGGAATGACATTGGCCACCGCCACCTTGTGCTCATCGACGTCGGTATAAAGCGTCATCGTCTTGGGATCGACCCGGCGTACGGCACCGTCCTCCGTCACCGGCACCCACTGGATCATGCCCGGGTAGAATTTCTTCCATCCCTCTTCGAACAGGGCCTGCTTCGCGAATTTGTCATTGGCGTCCAGGATCAGCACCTTGGAGCGCGGCTTGTGCGCCTTCAGGTAATCGGCGACCAGGCTGGCACGTTCATACGGTCCCGGCGGACAGCGGAACGGCGCCCGCGGCACCGCAATGGCGAAGACACCGCCGTCGTCCATGGCCAGCAGCTGCCGATGCAGCAACTCGGTCTGCGGCCCACCCTGCCAGGCATGCGGCATGCGCTCGGCGGCCGCCTGGTCGTAACCCTCCGGATGGCCCCATTTGAATTCGATCCCGGGCGCGACCACCAGCCGGTCATATTTCAGCGTATCGCCGCCGGCGAGCTGCACCTGTTTGCGGGAGGCGTCGATGCCGCTCACCCGGTCACGCACCAGCTTGACCCCGTGGCGCTCCAAACCGCCTTCGTTGACCTCCAACGCCTGCGGCTGCCACAGACCGGCGATCACCCAGTTGCTCATCGGACAGGTGTGGTACAGGGCGGCGGGCTCCACCAGGGTCACGCTGACTTCCGGTGCCACCCTGCGCAGATACTTGGCGCAGGTGGCGCCGGCGAATCCACCACCGACCACGACCACCTTTGCGCCGTCGGCGCCACCGTTGGCGCGCAACAGCGGCGCCCAACCCACCGAGGTGCACACCGCGGCACCCGCGCCCACGTATTTCATGAACTGCCGGCGTGAATAATCTGTCACGGCATCACTCCTTGGCGGCCTTGCTATTTGAGTTTGGCGATATATGCGGTAACGCGCGCGATTTCGTCGTCGCTGTAGCCCCTGGCGATCCGGTTCATGATGGTCGGGTCGCCCTTACCGTGTTTGAAGCCCAGCATGCGCCGCAGCAGGTAGTCGGCGGACTTGCCGTTCAGGGTCGGGACTGCATTGGGACTGCGTCCATCCGTGCCGTGGCAGGTGAAGCAGTTGAAAGCAAGGGCCTCTGTGCTGGGCTGCTGCGCCGCAGCGTCAGCCGCGGCGGCGATGCCGCCGTGCAGCAACAAAAGCGGAAGGCCGAACATTATTGTTGGAGTTCTCATGTCTGCATTCCATGTTTGCCACTGGCGTCATTATAACGGTGCAGGGCGCGGAATACTCGTTGACCCGGCATGGTTGCTAAGGGCATGCTTCATGTCGACAGCATGACGGCTTACATCACTCATAACGACTGCCTGTTGCATGAAATGGTTCCCGGCCACCCGGAGTGTCCGGCCCGCATGCACGCCATCGAAGATCGGCTGCACGCCGCCGGCGTGTTTCATTTCCTGCGCTACCACGAGGCGCCGCCGGCAACCATCGAACAACTGGCGCGCGTGCACGAGCGCCATCATGTCGAGCAGCTTATCGCCACCTCGCCGAAATCCGGCCTGGCACACCTCGACGGCGATACGAGCTTGAATCCGCACACCATCGACGCCGCCCTGCGCGCCGCCGGAGCCAACGTGCTCGCCACAGACCTCGTCATCGGCGGCAAAGACCGCAATGCCTTCTGCAACGTGCGCCCGCCCGGCCACCATGCCGAACATCACCGCGCCATGGGCTTCTGCCTGTTCAACAACGTGGCCGTCGGCGCCGCCCACGCCCTCGAACATCACGGCCTTGAGCGCGTCGCCATCGTCGATTTCGACGTCCATCACGGCAACGGGACCGAGGACATCTTCCGCGACGATTACCGGATCATGCTTTGCTCATCCTTTCAGCATCCGTTCTATCCCTACAGCGACGCCGAATCCGTTCCCGGTCACCTGGTGAAGGCGCCGCTGGAAGCGGGCAGCAATGGTGCTGAATTCCGGCGTGTCATCACCGAAACCTGGCTGCCGGAGCTGGAAGCCTTCCAACCCGGCATGATCTTCGTGTCCGCCGGATTCGACGCGCACCGGGAGGACTACCTCGCCCACCTCAACCTCGTCGAAGACGACTACGTCTGGATCACCGAAAGGATCATGGACATCGCCGCCCGTCATGCCGGCGGCCGGATCGTTTCCACCCTTGAAGGCGGTTATGCACTCTCCGCCCTGGGGCGCAGTGCCACGGTCCATATCAAGACCCTGCTAGGCATCTGACGCCGGCGCCGAAACGGGACACCGCCGGGCCCCAGAATCTCCGCGGTTTCACCTCTGATGCGGCACATAATGGCTCCACTTTTCAGCAAGAAGGCGCACTAATTTCCTAAACGTCTTCATGTTGTTGTTGCAATCATGTGCCGCGAATGGCAATCTTCCTTAAGCGATCAATTGCTGCGACAGCCAAGCCGGAACGCGAGGCCATCTGATCGCGACGGGAGCATGGATGCCAGGCTGCCAAAATCAAGGGGCTATCCGCCAGTGCGAGCGATATTGGGATTCGTTCAAAAACCTGACGTATTGCGTTTGTTCGACATAATCATATCGACCATGCCCACCCGCAAAAGGACGCTGCGCGGGAGGGGCCAGTTGATCGTCTCCGATACAAACCGGCATCACTTCGTGCCGTCGCCGCCCTGACATGGGCCGCGACGCGTCGATGTCCGTATTTCCCGGGATACCGCCGGCCAATGGAGTCCGGGGCGAACGCATGCGCGCGGCCGCGCTTGCCATCGCCGCGGCCGTCATTGTCGCAGATGCCCTGATCTCCCAGTCGATCAATTCGGCCTCCGCCAAACTGATTTTTTCGGACATCATGTCCGTGCTGACTGCCGCGGCGTCCACCGCCGCCATGGCGTGGGCGGCGTGGCGCACCGCGGCCTACTCGAAACGCACCGCCTCGGCCTGGTGGATGTTCGCCGCCTCCCAGTGCTGTTTCCTTGCCGGCGAAACGTTGTGGTCGGTACAGGAGTTGTTCTTCCATCGCCAGCCCTTTCCCTCCATCAGCGACGTCTTCTTCATGCTGCAGTATCCGGCGGTCCTGGGCGGCGTGGTCCTGCTCCCCAAGGTGCCGCTGAACGGGCGCGAGTGGCTGGCCGTGGCGCTGGACATAGGCGTCATCGCGATTACGGCATTGGCCTTATGGTGGAACTTCCTGTTGTCGCCGATGCTCGTGGGTGTCGGATCCGCCACGCTCTATCTTTCCATCGCCTACCCGGTGCTGGATCTCGTCGTGCTCATTGCGATCTCCGACCTGTTGCTGCGCCGGTTGAAGGTCGGCGACCGCAGCGCGCTGCGCTGGCTGGTGCTGGGCATCGTCGTCGAGATCGCCACCGACTTCATGTTCGGCATGCAATCTGTCGCGGGTACCTATCTTACCGGGAACCTGCTGGACGTCGGCTGGGTGGCATTCGTCATGCTCTGTGCCGTCGCCGGTGTTCATCAGGCCGCCGCCACGGGTGAGGGCGTGACCGAACCGGACTCGGCGTCGCTTGAAGACCACCAGCCTGCAACGGGCGAATTGACACGCATCGCGAAATACATGCCCTTCGTCTGGATCGTGCTGGCTTACGGCCTGCTTTGCCTGAGTGCCTCGAGCCCGCTGGCGATCGCCCACCAGCATATCGTCGCCCTGGTCGGCGTCATCACCCTGCTGACCCTGGCGCGACAGGCCTTGGCACTTCGCGAAAATGCCCTGCTCGCCGCCAGGCTGCGCTCGGAACTCGACGAACGGCGAAACGCCGAGGCCTACATCGACTATCTCGCGCATCATGACCACCTGACAACGCTGCCCAATCGCGTCCTGTTCAAGCAGCGCTTCGGGCTGGCGGTCAGCACCGCCCGCCGCACCGGCTCCAAGATCGCTCTGATGTTCCTCGATCTGGATCGCTTCAAATCGATCAACGACACCCTGGGCCACCATTACGGCGATCACCTGCTGAAAGCGGTGGCCGAACGGCTCAAGGACTGCCTTCACGCCAACGACCTGATTTGCCGCCATGGCGGCGACGAATTCCTGATCATGCTGCCGCGCGTCGAGTCCGACGAGCATGTCGAGCAGGTCGCAAGAGAAATTGCCAACAACCTTTCCCGCCATTTCGATCTCGATGGCCATCCGGTACGCACCTCCTTCAGTATCGGCATCAGCCTTTTCCCCGATCACGGCGAGGACTATCACGCCTTGCTCAAGCGTGCCGATACCGCCATGTACCGCGCCAAGGAGAAAGGCCGCAATACCCACCAGTTCTTCACCGATAAAATGAACATCGACAGCGGTGAACGGCTGCAGTTGGAAAACCGTATGCGCATCGGCATCGACCGCGGCGACTTCAGCCTGCAGTTTCAGCCGCTGGTCGACACCGCCCGGGGCCGCGCCACGGCCGTGGAAGCATTGTTGCGCTGGGACGACGCGGAGTACGGCCGGGTCTCGCCCGGCAAGTTCATCCCGATCGCCGAAGAAAGCGGCCTGATTGTGCCTCTGGGTGACTGGGTCCTGCAGGAGGCATGCCTGCAGGCGCGCCGCTGGATCGACGCCGGCCTCGATGACATCGTGGTTGCCGTCAACATTTCCGCTCTGCAGTTCCGGCGAGAGGAATTCGTCGGCACGGTCACCGCCGCTTTGCGCCGCGCCACGCTCAAGCCCCGCCACCTGGAACTCGAGATCACGGAATCGGCGTTGGTGGTCGACCCCGATCGCGTCGCGAAAATCATCCGCAAGCTCAAGCGCTTCGGCATCGGCATCGCCATCGACGACTTTGGCACCGGCTATTCGAGCCTGTCCTATCTCAAGCGCTTCAACGTCGACAAGCTCAAGATCGATCAGTCGTTCGTGCGCGATCTGACCGATAATCCCGACGATGCCGCCATCGTTCACGCAATCATCACCATGGCGCACGACATCAAGCTGAGCACCGTGGCCGAGGGCGTGGAGGCGATTGACCAGGTCGTGCACCTGCGCAAGGCCGGCTGCACCACCATGCAGGGCTATTTTTTCTGCCGGCCCATGTCGGCCGACGATACGACGGCCTTCCTGCGCAACGCGCCCCCCGGACTGCCGGATCCCCTGCCCGAAACCCCGTAATCGCCCGGCCGGTGCGCCGCGCGCCTGCCGCAACCGGCCCTTGATCGGGATCAAAACGCTGTCCCGCCCGGCGCGCTCTAATGAACGCAATTGAGAAACACCCGTTTAATGGAAAGCGGCAATCCCGGACGACAACCTTGGAGACAGGAAAATGCAATGCAACGTTGGTCGAGCTGAACAGGTGATCCGCATAAGTGCCGGAGTCGCGATCGTCGTGGTGGGGATCATGTTCCACAGCTGGTGGGGGTTGATCGGATTGGTCCCGTTGGCCACGGGTGCCATGCGCTGGTGCCCGGCATATCAGGTGTTGGGGCTGCGTCCCGGTAGCAAGAGCTGAACGCCTGGTTGGGAGAAAACCTGTGCCTCTGCCGCACCGAACGCCGGGGTGGCGGTCACGCGGTTGTTCTTTCACCGCGACCGGCGATTGACATGCAATCATCATTGACTTGCGATAAGCTTCTGCCGGCAAGTCCCGAGGGACCGGAATCTCGCCGCGGGCATTGACGTTTTGCCACCCCGACGACATGCGGCGATGTCGCGGCGGGGAGGACCGACGGATCCGTGGTGCACTCGTCGCCGCATCCGCCGCTCTAAGGATCCCAAGGAACCGGACAATGAACCAGCGGTCTGGATCGATATCATCCACGTAAGGAACCGCTGCCGCCCGGAGCTCGTCTCCGCGCGGCAGCGATTTGCGGGCGGCAGCCATGGGTACATTGAATCTTCGACAATTGTTTTCGCCGCGGTCCGTCGCGGTCATCGGCGCCTCCGACAAGCCCGGCAGCGTCGGCCAGGTCGTCCTGGGCAACCTTCTGAACGCCGGATTCACCGGCGAGATCCACGCGGTCAATCCAGGCCACAGCGAAATCATGGGGCGCCCCTGTTACCCCGATGTCGCCGCGCTGCCCGGAACGGTCGACATGGCCGTGTTTGCCACCCCGGCTGCCGTCGTGCCGGGCGTGATCAGCCAGCTCGGCGAGCTCGGCACCCGAGCCGCGGTGGTCCTGAGCGCCGGATTCCACGAGACCGGCAAGGGCACGCCCAACCGCCAGCAGCTGCTTGATGCCGCCTGCCCTTTCGGCCTGCGCCTGCTTGGTCCCAATTGCCTGGGTTTCCTCAATCCCAAGGTCGGCCTCAACGCCAGCTTCGCGCACATGAATGCCAACGCCGGCAATCTTGCCTTTGTCGCGCAGTCAGGCGCGCTGTGTACCGCCGTCATCGACTGGGCCGCCGCCAACAACGTCGGATTCACCCACGTCATCTCGCTGGGTGACATGCTCGATGTCGATTTCGGCGACGTCATCGATTACCTCGGGGATGATGGCGCCTGCCACGGCATCCTGTTGTACGTCGAATCGATCTACGGTGCACGCAAGTTCATGTCCGCGGCGCGGGCCGTGTCGCGCAACAAACCAATCATCGCAATCAAGGCCGGCCGCAACGTCGCCGGCATGCTCGCCGCAAAATCGCACACGGGCGCGATGGCAGGCAGCTACGCCGTCTTCGAAAGCGCCTTCCGACGTGCGGGCATCGTCATGGTGGATTCGGTCGAGCAGTTGTTCGACGTTGCCGAAACCTTGTCGTTGGCGAGACCGCTGTCCGGTGCCAGGCTGGCGATCGTGACCAACGGCGGCGGCCCGGGCGTACTGGCCGTC
Source organism: uncultured Gammaproteobacteria bacterium (assembly GCA_964453295.1). Classification (GTDB taxonomy): domain Bacteria; phylum Pseudomonadota; class Gammaproteobacteria; order JAJPIJ01; family JAJPIJ01; genus CAYVOU01. The sequence goes on along the minus strand of CAYVOU010000002.1, from coordinate 6,416 downwards.
GACGCCCTCATCTCCCAGGGCGGCAAGCTGGCGCGGCTGGATGCCGGAACCTTGCAAAAGCTGGACGCCGTGCTGCCGGCCACCTGGTCGCGAGGCAATCCGGTGGACATCATCGGCGATGCCCATCCGGAACGGTATGTCGAGGCGCTCAAGATGGTTGCCGACGACCCCTACGTGGACGCCATCCTGGTCATCAACGTCCCAACCGCGCTGGCCTCCAGCGCAGGCGCCGCCCGCGCCGTGATTGATATTGCACCCCACCTGCGGGTGCCCATCATTACCAACTGGATGGGTGAATCGACCGCTCTGGCGGCGCGGCAACTGTTCGTGAATGCGAGCATCCCCTCCTACGAAACGCCGCATATGGCAATCAAGGCCTTCCTGACCATGGGTGCCTATCACCAGACCCAGGAACTGCTGCTGCAGACGCCGCCATCGATCCCGGATAGCTTCAGTCCCAACATTACCGTGGCGCGCGAACAGATCGTCGCCACGCTGGACGCGGGTCGGGACGTGCTGAGCGAACCGGAGTCCAAGGCGCTGCTGCAGGCCTACGGCTTTCCCGTGGTGCCCACGCGCAACGCCAAGGACATCGACGATGCCCTGACCGTAGCCAAGAGCATCGGTTATCCGATTGCCGCCAAGATCCTCTCACCGGACATCACCCATAAATCCGACGTCGGCGGCGTCGCCCTGGACATCGAGACCCCGGAAGCCTTGCGCGCCGCGCTCGAAGGCATGCTACTCCGGGTCAACCAGCACAAGCCACAGGCCCGCATCGAGGGTTTTTCGCTCCAGCGAATGATTCGCCGCCCGCGCTCCCGCGAGCTCATCCTGGGCGCAAGCACCGACCCGATTTTCGGACCCGTCATTCTATTCGGCGACGGCGGCACGGCGGTTGAAATACTGGCCGACAAGGCCATCGCCCTGCCGCCGCTCAATCTGCAGCTGGCTCGGGACCTGATTGCCCGAACCCGGGTCTACAAACTGCTGAAGGGTTACCGCGATCATCCCGCCGCCGACCTGGACGCGATCGCACTTGCGCTGGTCAGGCTGTCGCAACTGCTGATCGACATGCCGGAGGTCTGCGAGTTGGACATCAATCCCCTGCTCGCCGATGCCGAGGGCGTCATCGCGCTGGACGCGCGGGTGCGCGTACAAAAGGCCAGCAGCCCGGGCACGGACAGGCTCGCCATCCGACCCTACCCCTCCGAGTTGGAAGAAACCATCAGGCTGCCGACGGGGGAATCGCTGCTGGTGCGTCCCGTGCGCCCCGAGGACGAACCGGCGCACATGGCTTTTTTCGAGCACCTCGACCCGGAGGATATCTATTTCCGTTTCTTTACCCACGTCGAGAAGGTGACCCACCTGCAGATCGCGCGTTTCACCCAGATTGACTACGACCGTGAGATGGCTTTCATCGCCACCCGCCCCGGCCCCGACGGGCACCCCGAGACCGTGGCCGTGGTGCGGGCCGTCTCGGACGCCAATCACGCCCAGGCGGAGTTCGCCGTGATCGTGCGCAGCGACCTCCAGCGGCGCGGGCTTGGCACGCTGCTGATGGACAAGATAGTCCGCCACTGCCGTGAACTCGGCGTCAAGCGCCTGGTGGGCCAGATGCTGAAGGCCAACCGGGAAATGATCGCGCTGGCCGTACGCCTCGGTTTCGTCATCGATTCCTCGCCCGAGGATTCGGTGGTGTCCGCCTCGCTTCCCCTGAACTGATGGCGCCGTACCGCCGGTGGAACGGGACACCGGCTTGCATTTCCGCCGAACGTTATATTAGCATTATCTTATTTTAGAAATTGCTCATATAAGGGGTTTTGGATGATCAGCACGCAAGACATGTTGAGCGGCTTGGCTGGCGGCGCCCTGATCGGCCTGTCGGCCGTGTTGCTCATGGCCGCGAACGGCCGGATCTCCGGCATCAGCGGCATATTCGCCGGCGTCCTGAGTCGCCCGGCTGCCGACCGGGCCGGAGAATGGCTGTGGCGGGTCTGCTTTATCGCCGGCCTGGTCGCGGGCGGCGCGCTGATGGCGCCGGTGGTGCCCAGTCATTTCCACCTTGACCGCCCCCTGCACGCCGGCACCCTGATCGTTGCCGGCCTATTGGTTGGAATAGGCACCCGCCTCGGCGGCGGTTGCACCAGCGGCCACGGCGTCTGCGGCCTCGCGCGCTTGTCGCCGCGTGGTCTCGCCGCCGTCATCACCTTCCTGCTGGCCGGCATGATCACCGTCTATGTCGCCAGGCACGTACTCGGAGGTGCATCATGAGACAGGCAATCTCCGCGCTGCTGGCGGGCATTATCTTTGGCGCCGGACTCGCCATCGCCGCCATGGTGAACCCGTTCAAAATCCAGGATTTCCTGGATGTCGCCGGTCACTGGGACGCGACGCTCCTGTTCGTGCTGGGTGGTGCGGTCATCGTGACCTTCGTCGGCTACCGGCTGGTTTTCGCGCGCGGCCGCCCGTGGCTGGCCACCAGCTTTGAGCTACCCTCCAAACGCAGTCTGGACGTTCCGCTGTTGCTGGGTTCGGCGCTTTTCGGCGTAGGCTGGGGCATGGCCGGCTATTGTCCCGGTCCGGGTCTTGCGGTGCTGGGCACCGGCCGCATCGAAGCCATAATCTTCGTCGGCGCCATGGTCGCCGGGATCCTGATCACCGACCGCATTCATGCCCTTCGCAGCGGCACACTGACCGAAGAGGAAGTGGTCGACGGATGATAATCCGGGAACGCATCGAACCGCTGTCGCCTCCCTCGCGCCGGTCTGCGAGGTTGCGCCGGGACCGGCCCTAACCTGTCGATCGCGATGAGGTACTGAACGGCCCGACGGTCGCTTCAGGAGGGATCCGGCTTGAACTGCATCGCCACTGAATTCAGGCAATAGCGCTCTTCCGACGGTGGCGGGCCATCGGGAAAGACGTGACCGAGGTGGGCGTCGCAACGCCCGCAGCGGATCTCGGTTCGTATCATGCCGAGGCTGGTGTCGCGCAAATAGCGTATGTGCCCGCGATCGTAGGGACCGCTGAAGCTGGGCCAGCCGGTGCCCGAATCGAATTTGTGGTCGGAGCGGAAAAGCGGCAGTCCGCAGAGCCGGCACGCATAAGTGCCGGTCAGCTTGTTGTCGAGGAGCGTGCCGCAGAACGGATGCTCCGTGCCGTGGTCAAGCAGAACCCGGCGCTCCTCAAGCGTGAGCCCGGCGGCGGCCTCCGCAAGCTGGCTCTCGGTGAGCGGCGTCAGATCGTGACCGCTCGCCGACATCGTCGGCGGGCGAACATCCGTCCTTGCGATCACGCGCAGTCTCCAATCTGTTCCACGCTCCCCTTGAGCCGCTCACCGAAATATTCCCGTAGCTTTCCGACCTTGGGCATCGCCACCGCCTCAATGTACGGCTGGCCGGGGTTACGCCGGGCGTAGTCCTGATGGTATCCCTCCGCTTCGAAAAAGCCGTTGAGGGGTTCCATGCGAGTGACGATGGGACCACGGAACACGCCGGCTTCGTCAAGCTGCCGGATGTAGGCTTCGGCGACCGCCTTCTGTTCCGGATCACGGTAAAAGATCGCCGAGCGGTACTGCCTGCCGCGATCGGCGCCCTGCTGATTCATCTGGGTGGGATCGTGGGCAATCGCGAAGAATACGCGCAGCAGCTGGCCGTAACTGACTCGCCTAGGGTCGTAATGGATCTCGACCGCCTCGGCATGGTCGGTGGTGCCGCTGCAGACACTGCGGTAGTCCGCCGAATCGGCCGTGCCGCCGGTATAGCCCGAGGTCACCGCCAGCACGCCATCCAGTTCCTTGAAGACGGCTTCCACGCACCAGAAACAGCCACCGGCCAGGACGGCAACGGCCTTGTCGCCTTCGGCGGGAAGATCCCGTATCGGGTCGGGAACCCGCTCCGGGGAAACGCTCAGACTGGCACCGCGTAGTTCACAAAACATGGCTGGCCTCCGCTGTTCGGATGTGAAAAGTGCTCATCCGTTTGTCGCACCGACCACAGAAATATTACGCCTTTTCACCGCCGGCACCTACCGGTGGTCTCCGTGGCAGGCGGACGTGATCGGTCGATTCCGCGCCTGCCTAGAACGACCGCAGGTACGTAATCAATTTCCAGATCTGTTCGGGATTAAGCACGTCCTTGAAAGGAGGCATGGCAGTTCCGATTGGTGCCCCGCCGTCGGCGATCGCCCAGTAAAGGTAGGCGTCGGACGCAAACCGCCATCGCACGGCCATTGTGAGGTTCGACGGTGGAGGATCGAGAGTGCGACCGGCCACGCCGTCGCCCAGGCCCGATACGCCATGGCACATGGCACAGCTCTGTTCATAGAGCCTTTTCCCGGCAGCCAGGTTCTCCGTCGTTGCCCGCAGCGGATTGACCATCGACGCATATTTCGGGTCGATGCCGTAATGCCTGGCGTAATGATGCCGCAACCGCGACATCTGCATCATGCCGTGCCCGTGCATCATGCCCATGCGCGCCAGGACCACCACCGACATCATCGTCAGGGCCACCCCCGCCAAAGCAGTGCGCAGTCTTATCATGAATATCCCCGGCTCAAATCCGACAACGGCTCCACCCGTTGGATTGGACAGCGGTTCGTGCCGGGACGTTCGGCTCGCCGGGCCTGCAACCGCCGCCGCATTGCATGACGGCCGGATATTATTCCGTTTCGGCGCTGGCCGGGCCAACCTCCCGCGGCGCGCCAGCGGCCATAGCGATTCGGCTATGCCGGCGGGGTATCTCTTGCTTCGACATGAACCGTAAGCGTCGGCCGTTGGCCGGCCGGGCCGATGAAACTTCCGGCCACCGGCGCAATGGATGCCGGGCGACGGCGCCGGGACTGTGGTAGCTGCCGGTCACCTCGTCGGCCGTGGAGTCAAAGCCCTTCCAATCCGCTCCCGGGAGGTAGACTTCGGCCCAAGCGTGGGTCGTTGCGCTGCCGCTTTCTAGCGCGGGGACGTGCATGTAACCGCTGACGAACTTGATCGTCGTGCCCGGCGATTGCACCCCGGGTTCCTCCCGTCTGACGTAGGTAAACCCCCTGGCAATGGCACGATTGAATTTGTCTAGAATGACGTAGGTTTGTTCCGACTCTTGCCCGAACACCGGGCCCTGGCGCTGGATCCATTGATGAACGGCCGGGATATCATCGATGTAAATCGGAAGCTGAAAGGGATAGAGATTGATTTCCTCTTCGCTGCCGTAATCGAAGGGATAGTTCACCGCGTGCGGTGCAACGACGAAATGGAGCGGCACCTCGTCCTAGTGCTGGATCGTGACTTCGCCGGCAACCGTCAGGCGCGACGTCGGTTCGCGAAAACTCACAATCGCCACGGAGTTGTCGAACAAATCCCGATGCCAGCGGATCGTATGAGTCGGGAAGATGTCCAGCATGGACGCTTTGATGCGCAGATCATGGCCTTCGCGCGGACGCAACAACATGCGGTTCGGCTGGAACGTCACTACAGCTGGAGAAGCTGTATTCGGTAAGATGCCTGATGGTTAGAAGCCGCATTGTCCCGATGATATCAGCGCAATGGGAACAAGCATGCCGGCGCGTCCGTTACCGACGTTCGTACGAACGTATTCAACACCGGCGCGGCGTGCCTGCGCAAACTTGTCGGGAACGGCGTTTCCCTAACCCTGCATACGGCAGCGATGCACGTTTCCGCCGCGCGACTACGAACGTTTCGTTCCCGCGTCGATCAACGTCACTCTCGGCGGTGTCGAGGTGTTGGCGCCGCATTTGTGATGATGGCACTGCGGACAGGAATAGTCGTGCGTGTCGTTTCGGTCGCGCTGCCGCTCAATCTCAACCCGGAACACGCAGCCACAGTATCCGCAAGTCTGCGTAAATGTTGAACTCGGCTTGAAACCCGGTATCACGGTTTCCTCCAGGCTCACCACGTTTGCCAGGTCAAAGGTATGCGGGTCGCCGTCGCCGGTCATGATGCGTTCCGATCCCGCCGCCGATCCGGGGCGGAAATGTGGCGGGCCGCCTGCGAAGCGCCAGGCTTGTCGTTCGACCAAGTCATCGGCAGCATCGCGGGTGCCGCGCTTGGGCAGGATGTCGGCGTGAATAATGTAGTGTTCATGTGTAACCTCATTTGCCGCTGCCTGTGGGCCGATACATTGGTTTGACGGCGGCATGTTGCGTGCAGGAGACAGTCCGGTCCGGGGCAGACGCCCCCACCGACACGCGCTTAAAAAAGGCCAGAATGCGCGCGAGACAAGAAGTGGATGAAAACGGAAGCAACCGGTCGAATCGGGATGTGCTGTCCGGCGCCAATTTGCGCAAAAGGCGGCTCCCGATACAAGACCAGATCTCGGCCTCTCCACCTAATCCGGCGGCCACCAGGAGGGCACATCAATGCCTTTGGCTTTCAATTCCAGTGCTTTTTCTTTTACCTGGAGTGT
>CAYVOU010000001.1:8256-27533 GCA_964453295.1 uncultured Gammaproteobacteria bacterium | reverse complement strand
TCGCTTCTTTCGCAAAGCCCCTTTTCAGCCCCTCTCCGCAAAATGAGAACCGCTGATGGAAATCGGCTTCCGCCGCCGCCGCCGCCGGCGGCTGCGGGTCGGTTGGGAATCTAACCATGCACATCGTTCAGGTGATCTCTTCACTGCAATGTGGCGGCGCGCAGCGGGTCGCCGTGACCCTGGCAAACGCATGGGCCGGGCGCGGTTTTCAGGTCAGCATCCTGAGCCTCGACGGTTCCAGGCAACCGTCGTTCTTCACACTGGATCCGGCCGTCGCCCATAGGCACATGCATCCGATCCAAACACGGCGCATGACCGGCCACGACGCGCAACGCGTCATGGCATCCCGCTTCAAGGATCTGTCACCGGTGGAACACACCATCGTCGAGCGGGAACTTCCTCGCCTCAACGATCTGCACATCACTTTGATGGGGCTCCGGCCGGACGTGGTCGTCAGCCACATCGACGTGACCAACATTCGGATCCTCCTGGCCATGCGCGGCACCGGGCTGGACGTCGTGGCCTGCGAGCACAGCGATCCCAACTGCTACGCGATCGGTCCGCCTGGCTGGAACCGTCTGCGCTGGCGGCTCTATCCCGAGGCCAGGTCGGTCGTGGTGCTGACCGACGACGCGCGCGATTTCTTTTCGCCAGAGATCCGTGCCCGCGCGCGGGTGATCCCCAACCCCGTTATGGCGCTGTCCGACACCTTGGCGCAACCGTCGGGATCCGCCCGCGTCGTCTCCAGGACCGTGCTGGCTGTCGGCCGCCTGGCGCGGGAAAAGGGCTTCGACATTCTGTTGGATGCCTTTTCCAGGACCGCCGAGCGTCATCGGGGCTGGCACTTGGAAATCTGTGGCGATGGCCCGTTGCGGGCGGAACTGCAGCGCCGGGTCCGACGGCTTGGATTGGACGGCAGGGTCCACCTGCCCGGCGTAACCCGGCAGATCGAAGAGGCTTACCGGGGTGCCGGGCTGTTCGTCCTGTCGTCGCGCTTCGAGGGTTTTCCCAACGTGCTGTGCGAAGCGATGGCCAACGGCGTGCCGGTAGTCAGCTTTGACTGTCCCAGTGGACCGCGCGAGATCGTTCGCCACGGCATCGATGGCCTTCTGGTGGCCAGCGGCGACGTCGATGCTCTCGCGTGTGCCCTGGACCGGCTCATGTCGAACGTACGGGAACGGCTGCGCATGTCCGCGCGAGGCCCGGAGGTGGCGGACCGGTTCAGCGTCGAGAGGATCCTGGCCCGGTGGAGTGCAATCATCGGGACCGGCCAACGGCAGACGCCGATGCCGGCGCAGATGGCCGAATGAGCGATCCCACAAACAGCCTGTCGGTTTCCGTGGTGATCCCCACCTGCAATCGACGGCGCCGGCTGCCCGAAGCTCTCGACAGCGTCTTCGCGCAGGACGTCCCGGGGCTTCAGGTCATCGTGGTCGACGACGGTTCGACGGACGGCACCAGAGAGGCACTCGCACGCTTCGGCGATCGCATTGACTATGTCTATCAGGCCAACCGGGGGCCCGCAGCAGCGCGCAACAGAGGAATCGCTCTGGCTCGCGGCGATCTGATCTCGTTCCTCGACAGCGACGACCTTTGGCTGCCGGGCAAGACCCTTCGCGAGCTTGAGGTTCTTACCCGAAATCACAGTACGGACGCCGTCGTCTCCAACTCCGAACGCTGGCAGGACGGACATCGGTTGGCGGACACCTGGTTCGATTCTACCCTGGGCGCGGCGCAACCCGCGCAGGCAGGTCCGCTTGCGGCGCCGCCGCAAACCTGGGCCTGGCGCAAAGTCTATGCCACCTGCGCCTTGACGATAAGGCGTGCGGCGATCGTCCGGATCGGCGCCCCGCCGTTCGACGAACGGTTGCCCTTCTACGAGGATTTCGGGTTCGCGCTGGGCATGATCCGAAGCTGCGAGATCCACGCGCTCCCGGACATCCTTAGCCGGGTTCGCCGGTTCAGCGACGATTTTCGCGTGGGCCGACCCCTGCCCGGGACGCCGTACTCGGCCGCAGTCAAGGTCGCGATGGCCTATTGCTGCCATCGAGCACTGAGCCGCGCCATCCGGGGCGGCGGATGGTCGGCGTCAGCGGCAGAGGAGCTCGACCGGGCGCGGGCCCATGCCGCGGCGGTGTGTGCAGGAAACGGCCGAGGCCGCAGCCGGATCCGCGGTCTGAAGGCGGCGCTTGGCGAACTCGGTCATGGCGATTGGCGCGGCGCCATGCGGGGACTTGGTCTGAGCCTTGCGCCGGGTTCGATGCGGTCGTGGATGTCCGGCCGGATCGACATCTCAACTTGGCCAGGGCCGCTGTATTCCGATGCCGGTCAGATCACGTGGTCGCCTCAGCTTTCGGGCCGCGGGCCAGTTCAGCCTCCCTCTGGCGAATAAGCGGCAAGACCTCTTCGCCGAAGATCTCCATCTCCTGGAGCTTTGGCCAACCAGAGAGGATGAACTGGGTCACCCCGACCTGCCCGTATTCAATGAAGGCCTGGGCCACTTCGTCCGGCGTGCCGACGATCGACATGGCGGGGGCGCCGTGCGAGCGCACCGCACCGGTCCACAGCATGGGCGTCAGCCACTCGTCTTCCGCCAGATCGTAGACGGTCTTGATGGATACCGAATCCGTCTGCGCCACGAAACGTCTTTCATCTCTCAGGTCGTTGGGCCGGCCGCTGTCGCGCTCCGCGACCAGGTCGCCGGCCGCCGACAGTGCCGCCTCGCGGTTAGGCCGGCAGATCACCGCCAGCCGCAGGCCGACTTCCTTGCCGGCCGCCAGGACCGGGGCAATTTCCGCGGCCAGCGTTTCGGGCCGGTCCGCCAAGCGCATCCACAAGGTCCCCTGGCTGGTTGCGACCCGTTTGGCGGGGTCCGACCCGCCGGCGACAAAGATTTCCGGGAAGCGGCGCCCGGGTGCCACGTAAGGTGTGTTCAGCCGGGCCTCCACGATGTCGAAATACCGCCCTTTGAAGGTCACCGGGCCTTCGTCGGCCCACAGCGCCCGACAGACGGCCAGGTATTCCTCGGTCCGGGTATAGCGTTCGTCGTGCGACAGGTGATCGCCGTAAAAGCGCTGTTCAGCGGGGGAATGGCCGGCCACGACATTGAGGCTGAGGCGACCGTCGATCAAAGCAGACAGTGTGTTGATTTGCTGCACCAACGTGGTCGGCGGGATCAGGCCCGAACGGCAGGCTATGATCAGTTCTATCCGATCGGTCGATAATCCCAGCGCAGTCGACAGGACGATCGGGTCCGGTTTCGCGGCCCCGATGTCGACCAGCAATCCCTGAATGCCAAGCTCCTCGGCACGGCGGCAGAAGGCGCGCTGAGACGAGAGGTCGGGCAACCCGGTCGACGCGCGCCGCATTGCGCCCGAGCGGGAGTCGCCGCCGGTTTCGCCGCCCTGAAGCAGGCGCCAGTGAAACTTCAGCGGCCCCATCTGTCCTCCAATCGAAGTGCCTGTGCGCATCGCGCGATCACTATCATGGTAGGCCTCAGTCCGGTCAGATGGTTTGAACAACGCGCGGTGCCCGGTCCGCACCGGCCGCCTCGCGCAACCTGGGCAGGATGCCCTCGCTGAAGCGCTTCATCTCCTCCAGGTCCGGCCAGCCCATGAACAGGAACTGGCTGACGCCGGCCGCCTGGTATTCCAGGATCGCATCGGCAACCTCGCGATAGGAACCGACCAGCGCGATCGCCGGCGCACCGAGATAGGGAACGGCGCCGGTCCACAGGCATTGGGTCAGCCACGGCGAGTCGGCCTCCTCTGCGAGCTTCAGGGTGCTGCCGAATGCGAAGGAATCCGACTTTGCCGCAAACTCCCGATGGACCTTGCGGGGCCGCCCCCCAAGACCGGCCAGCATCGAGTCACAGTCGGCCAGCGCTTCTTCTCGGGTCGGTCGCGCCCGCAGCGACACCAACAGACCCAGTTCCGTGCCGCTGCGCGCCAGTTCGGCGGCACGTCGTTCAATTCGCGCCGGCGTATCAGCCAGGGTCAGCAGGCAGGTCGCAAACTTGGCCGCCAGAGCCATGGCCGCATCCGACTTGCCGCCGAGGTAGATCTCCGGCGCCGCCCGCCGGTCGGAGACGAACGGCGTGTTCAGGCGGCCACCGCTGATCCGGAAATACCTGCCCTCGAATTCGACCGGCGTGTCCTGTTCCCAGAAGGCCTGGCAAATCGTCAGGAACTCTTCGGTTCGGGCGTAGCGTTCGTCATGATCGAGGAAGTCGCCGTAACCGCGCTGCTCGCCCGGCGTGTGCCCCGCCACCATGTTGATGCTGACCCGCCCGTTGGTCAGCACCGACAGGGTATTGACCTGCTGTGCGAAAAGTGTCGGCGACAGCAAGCCCGAACGGCAGGCAACCATGAAAGTCACGCGCTCGGTGACCATTCCCAGCGCCGCAGCCAGCGCGATTGGGTCGGGCCGATGGAAGCCGATTGCCGTCAACAGCGACTCGATCCCGCATGCTTCAGCCTGACGGCAGAACGCAACATGCGCGGCCATGTCGGGAATTCCGGACACCTCGGCACGAGCCTTCGCCCCCTTCAGGTGCTTGTCGACCGCGGAAAGACTCCAGTGAAACCTCAAATCCACGTTCCCGCCTCCACCTATTCCGCCGCGGCCAACGTTTGAGCGAAGAGCTCATGCTGTTCCAACTGGCGTAACAGCGCCGCGCGGATCTGCTGAGCGCAGCCGATGAATGCCTCCAGCGGCGCGCCCGCCGGGTTTCCGACATCGCCCATGGTATCCAGGCAGAACGTCTTCGGCCCGGCTGCCGGGAAACCGGCGAGCAGATCCGCGCGGTGCTGCCCGGTCATGCAGAAGATCGCATCGGCCTCGCCGACCAGTTCGTCGCTGAGCGCGCGGGCAGCATGATCGTGCGCCGGGACCTCCAGCGCACTCAGCGCCAGTTCCGCCTTCCGACTCATCGACCGGCCGCTTTCGGCGCTGAGGCCAGCGCTCTCGACCCGGATCGCGACGTTGCCGCGATCGGACAGTGACCCCAACCACCTCGCCAACTCGGACCGGCAGATCGCCTCGGCCATCGGTGAACGGCTGGTGTTGCCATCGCAGACGAACAGGATGAGCCGCTGTACCGCCGGCTGTCTGCCTGCCGCGGCGCGTTGCGCTGCCAGGATCGACGGCAGCGCAAGCACGAGGATCGCAATGATGATGATCGCCGTGCCGGTCAAGTGCGACGGCCGCAGGGTGTCCTGATCGAACAGGATGAACAGCGCGACAGACGCGGCAACGCCGGCAAGCACGCTGGAACACCTGTTAACGGGAATACAGAAGCAGTTTTCGCGCAGTTGCATATAGATCAGCGAGCCGAACAGGAACAGACAGGCATAGAGGACGCCGATCAGCATGGCAGGTCCTGCTAACGGATCGCCCCAGAAGGGCGTGACAATGGCGGCAGCAGCGGCGGCTGAGTCGGCCCCGTACCAAAGCAGGCCGATTCCCGCAATCAGCAGCGCCAGCATTGAACACGTCTGCTCTTCGGCGAAGTAACCCCGGCGTCCCGTGGGATGGCCCCGCTTCTCGCTCGCCGTAATGCACTGCAGCCGGACGATGTATCCGAGGTAATAGACAACCAGATTGGCGACGGCCGCGAGCGACAATTCGTAACCGTCCTGATCAGCGAGCGCCACCGAGACGGCGAGCAGGCTGAGCGCCAGGCCGGCCCAGGAATTCCAAGCGACCCGGCAGCGAAATGCGGCATCGACGAAGGGCGCCATGATCAACACGCCGCCGCGCATTAACAGCAGAGCGAAGACGATGGAAATACCGTGAAAGGTGTAAGCCAGCGTCGTGGTCACAATGATTGCGGCGGTGCCCAGTCCCGAAAGGATCAGCAGCGGACGCGGCCACGGCAGCCGGACCCCCAAGACCTTGCGCACGGGAACGTAGCGCCACCAACCGAGCAGCGTGATATAGGCCACCACCACTAGGACCGTAGCCAGAAGGACGCCGGGAAGCAGCGCCAGCGGCGAGAACGCCTGCGAAATCCCCGGCACAAGCCCGGTGGAGACCGATTTTACGGCGGCACTGTAAGGCGCATAAAAGGCGAAGTAGCCTAACGCCAGGCCCCAGACCACCAGGCCCGAGTCCCGGCCGGGAGAATCGTAACGCACCACAGCGGAAAGATTGCGTGGCATGGCGGAACGCTCGACTTCATCGATGGAAGAACGAAACGTCGTGATCGATGCCCAGGTCCGCGCGGCCGATCATGGCCAGCACGTGGTCGGCATTGTCATGGCGCACATAAAACGATAGGTCCCGGTAAATGCGTTCCAGTGGGCTCGGCCGATTGAGCGCGCGTGCGCCACAGGCGCGGATCGAACGCTTTACAGTGTCCTCGGCCAGTTGCTCGACCAGGAAGCGCGCGCGCGCACCTGCCACGCGCGCAGCCGCGACCTGACCGCTCTCCCAGAGTTGAGCTACATGCCGCAGCCAGAGATGGCCTGTCTCGAGATTGATCGACATCTGCCCGACGTGGTGCTGGATATAGGGATCGCCGGACTTGCTCTGGGTCTTGAGGTGAGAAAGCGCGTAGTCGTAAGCACCTTCCGCCGCCCCGAGGAAACTTGCGGCATATTGCGGCGTGAAGCAGGTCTGCCAGCCGTCTTCCAGGTACTGGCCGGGACGACCGATCAGATTCGCATCCGGAATGAAGGTGTCGTTGAAACGTGCGAGGTAGCTGACCGTCGCGCGCATCCCGATCGGGTCCCACCAACTGTCATCGAACTCCACACTGGGGTCGGACAGCTGGCAGGCCAGCATCACGACCTTCGCGCCGACATCGGCATGACGCGCGCCGCCGGGCCCTGCCGTATTGACTAGGAGGATCGCCCAATTGGCGCCGGTGGCGCTGGAGGAAAAAACCTTGGAGCCGTTGATCCGATACCCGCCATCCACCTTCTTCAAATGCGTTCCGTACGGAGCCTCCTGCCCCGGCGTCAGGGCCTGCGGCTCGCCGCTCCAGGTCACCCAGATGTTGCCCTTGTCGACCACATCTTCGAACCAGCGCCGCTTTTGCGTCTCGCTGGCACAGCCGTCCAGAAGACACATGGAATTGACATGGCCCTCCCAGCAGCGTGCCATCGACAGGTCCGCCTTAGCGATCTCCGTCGTCATCATCCAAAGGGTATGAACGTCGTCGCTGAACGGGCCGAGGCCCAGACCGCCATGCGGCTTCGGAACCGTCGCCGCGAGCAGCCCTGCATCGAACAGGTCTGCAAAGTTCTCTGCCGGGAACTGCGCCGTTCGATCGTATTCGTCCGCCCGTTCGGCAAACCGCTCGCCTGAGAGCCGGGCGGTACGATCGATCAACTCCTGCTTTGCCGGTATCAGTTGTTTGGCCAGACTCACAGACATATCGCATTACTCCCGCGTCAAACCGGTCGATAGAATTCGCGAATGAAATAATCAGCGCGTCCGGAGCCGTCCTTGAACCGGCTGTAAAACGCAACCACCAACAACCCAAGATTGGCGCGTGCCTGCAGCATGACTTCCATGAAACCCAAGTCGTAGTTTGCACAGAAGGCTTCCCCTTCTGCCGATTCCACGCCGAGCGCGAAGACCTTGGCCGTGGTCTCGCCCCAGTCGCACGGCTCCGGGTCGCCGACGCCGAAAACACGAACGACTAGGTCGCCATCCCGGTCGGCGATCTTCACATCCATGACACCGCCCGTTTGGCGGTTTGTATTCGTCCATTCGCCGACGAACCGGTGCATGTTCAGTTGCAGACCGGGCGCCGAAGCGTGGCCCGACTTCGGCAGATCCTGACGTTTGGTCCATTCCATTCCCCCCATATCGTGCTCCCTCATGTTGTTCCCCAGGTCGGCGTGCTGCCAGGTCGGTTCAGTCCGAACGGTAGTAGAACTCCCGCGCGAGAAAGTCGGACCGTCCGCTGTCGTCGGTAAATGTCGTGAAGATCGCCAGCACCAACAGGCCCTGGGTGAGGTTTCCCTGCAGGCTGACCTTTGCGAAACCCCAATCGCACTCGGCGATAAACGCCCACACCTCTGTCGCGTCCGGCGCGTCGCCGTATAACGCCTGCAGTCTGACCGCTTCCCATGGCCTCGGCTCCTGGTCGCCGGCGCTCAGGGCCTCCAGTTTCAGTTCCCCCGGACCGTCGCGGCTGATGACCAGTTTATCGATGCCCGGAGAATCGCTTTGCGTCGAGACCCAAGTGCCCAGCAGTGTCGACGCGTCGAGGTCCTCACTCAGCCCATCCGGCGCGATGCGGTCCTGCAGTCGCAAGAAATCCATGGTGGGCTCCCTGTTGTCTGTTGTCTGTTGCTTTTTTCGCCCGGTTCGATCCGGGCGCGGCGCGGGTTCGCGCCTGTTTGGCCATTCGCGCGGGCGGGCGCGCAAGGCACCAGTCCTAGCGCACGGCGCGCCAGGTCGACCGGCATGTATCGGCCTGTCATAGCGTGGAATTGACGACAAGCCTGTTCCAACAGGACCTGCCTGCCGTCATGGACGCGGCCGCCACGATCCCTGATTTGCGTGACCAAGGGAGTCGGACCGGCGCCATAGGCAAAGTCGACCACGCCGACGTCTTCGGACATCGGGCCCGGATCGAACGGCCGGCTGACACCGTCCTGGCCCAGCGGCGTTGCGTTGACGATGATGTCGAATGACGCCGGCGAGAATTCAGCCAGTGGAACGCAGCGAAGCTTTAACAGTCGTCGCGCCAGCTCGCCGCGTCGCTGGCCGCGATTGAACATAACGACCTCGGCACCCGCCTCGGTCAGCGCCAGCGCCGAAGCGCGGCCGGCTGCGCCGCAACCGATCACCGCGGCCCTGGACCCGGCGATCGGTGTGATAGCGTCGCGCAAACAAGCCAGAACACCGGCCGTGTCTGTCGTATCGGCCGTCCAGGAACCATCCTGCCTGACGGCGATATTGTGCGAGCCACAGCGCCGCACCGTGGCGCTGGTGGCGGCGACCCACCGCAGTCCGGATTCCTTATGCGGCGAGACCACCGTCAAGCCCCGTAGGTCCAGACCGAGCTGTCGCTCTATCTCCCCGGACGCCAAGGCGCGCCAAAATTCGTCGATCCGCGGCGCTTGAAAGGGCAGGAAGACCGCACCTATCCCAAGTGCCCGGTAGGCGGCATTGTGCAGCCGCGGCGACAGCGAGCCGAGCACAGGGTCGCCGACGATGCCGAACAGCTGCGCGACCTGGGGCACGGAGGGGAAACCGTAATCTTCGACAAGCCGGGTCACGTCGGGTTCGCCGGTTTCCGCAACCGGCGACCGGTGTGTTGCGTAAACCAGCGGCGCGCCGAAGCAAGGGGCAAGGATGCGGGTCCATACGCCGAGCGGCCCGTCCGCATAAACCAGCGTGTCGGTGCGGCCCAACCCCCGCAGGAAGCCCAGCGTGGCGACGCATTCGTCCAATGTATCGCCCCGGGAGACCAGCTTGTAGAAACGCGCCGGCACCGCGTTGAACTTCTTGAATTCCCGATGCAGGCGGCCGGCGTCGCAGCCATTGCCGCGCCAGGAAATCATCCGCTTCTGCGGTGGTACGCGGTCGAGGATTTCCGGGATCAGGTCCCGTTCCGCGTCCAGTTCGACAAGGTCGGCAAGTCGTCCCGCCCAGATCAGGCGTTCCGTGCGTTCCTCTTGGCCGTCGACCGAGTGACTCTCCCTGGCGGTGGGAGGATGACAGGCATAGGCGATATTCTTGCCAGTCCAACCGCGCAACCACATGGGATCCAGATCGCCTGTCAGATCCCCGCGGACCTCCAACCAATCAACCGCCTTCGGAATGTCCAAGAACTCCACGCCACCCTTCTGGGGCACCGCGGCGATCGTGGCTACAACAGCAACCGGAAGGGGCATTTTGTATCGCCCTTGGTTAGACCAGAAGTCTTGTAAATCCATCCTCAAGCGGATCGCCGCGAACTGTCAAGATATTAGTGATTTGGCCGCGGCGCATGAGTATGCAAAACTGGAAGCCGGAAACCCGCGTGTTGCGAGAGCCGAAAAGCTAGAATTTCTGGCGCGTTCAGCCCGACTCCCGGTTCGCGGATGACGATGACAACGCAACCCGGTCTTCCCGCATCGCGCGGCGGGCTTGCGCCGTGCGCGGTTATTGCTGGCGCGCAGTCTTTGTGTGTAGATTGGAGGGCAAGAGGTACAATCATGACTGTTGAAACGATCGAACGAACGAGAGTGCGGTCGGTCGGACGGTTCGACCGCCCGTGGACAGTTCGACAATGGACACCGTCACAGGCAGGAGCCGCGGCCAGGACGATCGGTCTGCTCGCTGTGTGCCTTGTGGTCGCAATGGCGAGCCTCACGGCGCGGGCGCACGACGAGCATCGGCATGACCGCAGCGCCCAGCAGATCGTCGACGATCGCCTTGCCGAATTCGACAGCAGCACCTGCAGCATCCCCGAAGCGAAGCTGCTGACGGTTGACGGCGAGCCGATCCGTTTATATGAGGATCTGGCGAAGTCCAAGACCGTCGCCATCTCCTTCGTCTACACACGCTGCACCACCATTTGCAGCCCGATCGCCGCCAATGTCGGTCAGCTCAAAGAGGCCCTGGGATCGCGCGCCGGCCGCGACGTTCATCTTATCTCATTGACAATCGACCCGGAGAACGACACGCCGCCGCGACTGAAAGCC
The DNA here is from genome assembly GCA_964453295.1 of uncultured Gammaproteobacteria bacterium. GTDB lineage: Bacteria > Pseudomonadota > Gammaproteobacteria > JAJPIJ01 > JAJPIJ01 > CAYVOU01. The sequence continues at coordinate 16,884 of CAYVOU010000001.1, read as the reverse complement.
TGGAGCAGCCAGTTCGAGCCGGGCACCGGTTGGACCTTCGTCACCGGCGAAAAGCAACGGATCGATCGTCTCTTGAAGGGGCTCAAGGTGTTCGCACCCAACATTGAAGATCATCCGCCGATCATGATCATCGCGAACGACAATACCGGCGACTGCGTCTACACGAACGGCCTGAACGCACCGGAAGAGCTGCGCCAGATTATCGAACGGATTGCCGACCGACCGACGAACGAGACGAGGACCGAGGAATGACCCGTGCCGCCGGGACCATGACTCCCGCCGCGCTTGCTGCGGCGCTGTGGCTGGGTCTGTTCGCGACCGCAGCGGCACACGACAGCGAGCATCAGCCAAACGCCAGCGCCGCCGGATCGGGCAAGGCGGCGGAAATCGTACAGCCGCAGGCCCCGGCCGGTTCCGCCGCGGCAGAATACTTCCCGAACGTGGAACTGGTTGACCAGTGGGGCGAACGCCACCGGTTCTACAGCGACCTTCTTCAAGACAAGATTGTCGTGATCACGGCTTTTTTCACACGCTGCGAAGGGTTCTGCCCGATCGGGACGGCACTGCTTGCCGACCTGCAGGATCATTTCGCAGGACGTGTCGGCACCGACCTGCACTTCCTGTCGCTGACGGTCGATCCCGTTCACGATACGCCGGCCCGCCTGCAGGACTATGCGCGCAAGCTTGGCGCCGGGCCGGGCTGGCTGTTTCTCACCGGCAGGATGAAGGACATGGAACTGGTGCACGCACGACTGGGCACGTTCAGGGCATCCGGCGGGCAGGTCGGCAGCGACCCGGAGAGCCACGGCAACAAGATCTTCCTTCTGAACCTGCGCACCGAAACGCTCGACTGGGCCTTCGGACCCGCGGTGACGAGCGAGCAACTTGCCCGGCAGATCGAAAGCCTGCTGGTCGCCAAATGACGGGGCGTCCAGACTGGCCGCGGCTTTTCAGTCCAGTTCCACCCAGTGTTCACTGAGCGTCGCGCCGGTTTCGGTGTCGACCGAGACCACATGGGCACCGGCGCTGCCAAGGCGACGGTTCGCGCCGAAGCTGACCGGCCGCATCAACCCGGTCGGAAAGTCGTAAAGTCCTTCCAGCGACGCGATAAGCCTTCGCCGCGAGAGGTTTCGCCCCGCGCGGCGCAACCCTTCCACCAGCACGGCGGCCGCTGCCGCCACATGCACCAGCTGCCGGCTGTGGACGTTGTTCTGCGGCGCAAGCCGTCGCAGATCGGCAAGGGCATCGCGGTTCTGGTCCGAGAGCAGGATCGGCCAGCTTAGGTAAATCTTGCCCCCCCGACGCAGTGGCGGGCCGACGAAGATGCTTTCGGCCAGGAACCCCGGACTGAGGACGGACGGAGTCGCGGTCGCCGCCGAAAGGGCGGCAAGCACACGACGTCCCGCCTGACCGGGCACCAGCAGAAACAGCGCGTCGTCCTTGTCCAGGGCAAGCTCGCGCCCCAGCACGTTGAAGTCGGTATCGGACGCAAGCGGCACGAGACGAACCCGGTCAACGCCGTGCTTCACCAATTCCTGACTCACGGCCTCGGCCGCGGCCCGCCACAGCTGGCCGTCTCCATGAAGCACCGCGGCGCTGGTACCCGAACCGGACGAATTTTCCGCCCAAAAGACCGCCAGAGCCCGGCCTTCCGCGAGCAGGTCCGGCATCAGATAGAACAAGGGGCCACCGGAGGACGCGTCGTCCGGAAGCTGCAGGGTCAGCGCGCCGCACGACGGCACACCCTCATCCCGCAAGACCTGTGCGACTGCGTCTTCGCGCCACGCCATGAAGGTCGCGACCAGGGCAAACGGCGCCTCTTTGTCCAGGAAGGCACTCAGCACCGCCGACGTCGCCTCCGGGGCATCCGGCAGGGTCAGGGACAACAGCCTGAGCCGACGTCCGTACAGGCCGCCGGTCTGGTTGATCGCCGCAAAGCTGCGCTGAAGCAGTTCTTGCATGGCGGCGCCCAGCGATCCGAAACCGTGCACTGGCGGAAGCACGACACCGATCCTGATCTCGTCCGGCGTCACACCCGGCTGGTCCTGTGAACCCACCAGCTTCAGGTAGGTGATCAGGTCCTGCATGTCTGCGCGCGACATCCGGAAACGCGGCATGATGTTGTCCAGCCGGTTTCCACCGGCGTCGAGGCCCATGGTTATCGCGCGGACAAGATGGGCCTCCCGTTCGTAAGGGGGACGAGACCGGCCGCCGACGCTGTCCAAAAGATAAGGCTTGGTGAGAACGTGCCAGGTGATATCCGCCGCCGTGCGGCCGCCCTCTTCGCGTCCGCGCCCATCTTCGCCATGGCAGTTGACGCAAGGAAGCAGGGCTGCCGAAATCTCGGTCTGTCCATTCCCCAGGACCGCGGTAATCTCCGCACCCGATGCGCTGGTACCATCCTCGTAGATCCGCTGGCCGCGCGCTTGTCCAGCCGTAAGTTCGTCGGCGCCCGACAGTGCCGGCACAGCGACCATGACAAGCATCATCGCCGACGCCAGGATGACGCGAGTGGCGGTCCGCCGCGATACGTGTGGAACTGGCGTTCGCCTTTGCATGAACTCCTGCGTCCGACACCTTCAAGAAACGAGTTGGGCGGGCGCGGGCCCGCACATCCGCCTGCTCCGGGCACCGGCCAGCGAGGTCTCGACTGTAGCACAAATTTCCGGGAATGCAGGACGGTTCCCGGAATGCGACGGCTCTTTCAGCGGTACTTCGTTACCTTAATCTTGCCGAGAACACGCTCCGATTGTTGCGCGCCCGGGTCATGGCTAAACCGGCCGCGAGCAACGCAAGAGCCGCTGTGAGCATGGGATTCCAGGCGTTTTCGCTTGCGCGCCGGCAGTCGGCAGGACACCGTTCGCATTTCATTCCCCTTGCCATGTTACTCGAAACGTCGCTAATCTATAGCAATCCTTGATTGGGATCACTGCTGTTGTTCAATTTCGACTGTTGCCGACGGATGCCCACCCGGTTTGCGTGGGAACCAAGAACACCAAAGGGGTGAAGCCGATCTGATCTGTCCTCCTGTGGTTTTTGGCAGCGCATAAGAATGGCGCCGGTACTGCTGTTCGGTCAGTGCACCGAAGCGACCGACGCCCAATAATCAAAAAACGCGTACACGCTGAGGCACTCATATGAGGAGGCACTCGAATGATCGGCATGCGCACAATCACCTCCGGTGTGTTCGGATTTGCCCTGGCGCTGACGCAGTTTGGCGCGGCCGTCGCGGCGGCCCCTGCGCCCGGTGTGTGCAACGAAACGGTCGTTGCAAACGTGGTCGCGCTCGATCAGGCCTTCTACATCAATCGACTTGGTACGCTGCAGGCGGGCGGCATGATGTTCGCGTTGCAGCACGACGTGGAATCGACGACGGGATCCGAAACCCTGGAGGCGGGGAACGTCACCCTTCGACCCTACAAGCGCCCGCGCCCGATCGCGTTGCGCGTCAACCACGGCGATTGCCTGCAGATCAATTTCACAAACCTTCTCCACGACAAGCCGCTGCAAAGGGACCTGCATTTTCCGGAGAAGGAAGAACCCGGCTCGAAGGGTTACGTCCCCAACGCGCAATATCTGAAGCCCGGGTCCGGGACGAGTATTCCACCCTCCTCGGATAGCTGGGTGCAGCCTCCGACGCGCTATGCCGGCGTGAACGTGATGGGCATGGAACTGGTTGAGGCCTTCGTGCCGCAACCGGACGGCTCACGGCGCGCCGTGGACGCGATCGAGGCCGACGGCTCCTGGGTCGGCGCCAATGGCGTCTTCAATGATCAGGATGCGCTGCGCGGCGGCCTAGTGCCCCCGGGCAAGGCGCTGACTTATGTGTTGCGCGCTGCCGAGGAGGGCAGCTTCCTGCTGTACAGCACCGCGGCCACCAACGGAGTCCGCCTGGGCTTCGGCGGGCAGTTGATGCAAGGCCTGTTCGGCAGCGTCAGCGTGGAGCCGCAGCTCGCGGAATGGTATCGCAGCCAAGTCACCAAAGAGGATATGGACCTCGCCACCTATCGGGCCGACCAGCTGTCGTCGGATGCGCTGGAATGCGACGAACTGGTATGCACGTTGCGGCGATTCGCCGGACAGACGTCGGAAACCAAGACCCAGACGCAGATCACCACCGAAGTCGTCAAGGCGGACCGCGGCCGGCTGCTGTCGCTCGACGGCCACCCGATTATTAACTACGACGCGCTATATCCTGCCGACTATCGGGATCCATCACGCGCCTGCACACCGGTGCTCAAGGCGCTGGACGTGGAATACGAGGCGCGCAACGGCAAGTGCCGACCGGTCGAGGGCAGCGCGAAGCGGATCTATCACAGCGACCTCACCGCGGTCATCACCGGACCGAACGCCGGGCGCTTTCCGGGTCACGAAACAGGCCCCGACTTCCGGAACAACCCGGCCTATCCGGACCGCCGGCAGCCCTATCGCGAGATCGTCGTTCACTACCATGACGACTTCGTCGCCAAGCAGGCGTTCAAGCAGTTCGAGGATCCCAGCTACCCGGTGTACCAGGCACTGCAGGGCGGCCGCGATTTCTTCGCGATCAACTACGGCATGGCGGCAATCGGCGCGCCTATCTGGGCCAACCGGATCGAGGCGGGGCCGATGGCGGACTGTGCCACCTGCAAGTATGAAGAGTTCTTCCTCAGTTCCTGGCCAAATGGCGACCCGGCGATGGTGGTCGACTTCCCGGCTAACACGGTGGGGCCGGACGACGTGATCATCACGGGCAGGCCGAAGGCGACCAAGGCCTATTACCCCGACGATCCGTCCAACGTCTATCACAGCTACGTGGGCGATCACGCCCGTTATCGGATCCTGCACGCGGGCAGCAACATCACACACGTGCACCATCAGCACGCGCATCAGTGGCTGCATTCGCCGAACAGCGACAAGAGCCACTATCGCGACAGCCAGATGATCAGCCCGGGCATCTCCTATACGCTGGACTACGTCTACAACGGCAGCGGCAACAAGAACCAGACGCCGGGCGATTCAATCTTCCACTGCCACTTCTACCCCCACTTCGCCCAGGGCATGTGGGCCCTTTGGCGGGTGCACGACACCTTCGAAGAAGGCACCGAACTGGACGCCGACGGCCGGGCGCAAAGCGGCGCAAACGTGTGGAATCGGGCGCTGCCCGACGGCGAAATCGCGGAAGGCACGCCGACGCCGGCGGTGATCCCCATGCCGAGCCTGCCGATGGCCCCGATGCCGGCGCGGGTCCGGGTGGTAGAGGCCAAGAGCCCTGCGGACGGGACGACGCGGGTCGGGTATATGGTCAATGTCCACGAGGACGACCTCAAGGCCGGCCGGAACCCGGGTTACCCGTTCTATGTCCCCGGCGTCGCCGGGCAGCGCGCGCCGCATCCGCCGTTGGATTTCGCGCCGGATCTGGACGAGAACGGCAACCAAAGGATGAATGCCCAGGGCAACCCGCTATACCTCGACGGCGGTCTGCCGCGCCATCTGGCCGTGAGCGACGACATCCTCTACGAAAAGCACAACCGGTGGGACTTCACCAAGGACAACAATTTGCCGGTCGTCATGCAGCTGCCGGAGACCGGCACGCCGGCCGAGCAGGCGGGCATGGCTGCAAACGCACAGCGAAGCCACCCGACTTATACGCCGGACGGCACGCCGGCCAGCTTCACGCTCAACGGGCTGCCGCCGGTGCGCGGAGCCCCGTTCGCCGAGCCGGGCATCGATCTGCAGGGAAATCCCGTGCAGACCGTCCGCCAGTACAAGGCCGCGGACATCGAGCTCGACGTCGTGTTCAACAAGAAGGGCTGGCATTTCCCGCAGCAGCGGATCACCACGCTGTGGGGCGACGTCGCCGATACGCTTGACAATAAGCGCGCGGCCGAACCGCTGTTCTTCCGCGCCAACAGTGGCGAGGTCATCGAGTACTGGCTCGCCAATCTGGTGCCGAACTACTACGAGCTCGACGACTTTCAGGTCCGTACGCCAACCGACGTGCTGGGTCAGCACATCCACCTCGTGAAGTTCGACGTCCTTGCGTCCGATGGCGCGGCCAACGGCTTCAACTACGAAGACGGCACGCTGGCCGCCCAGGAAGTTCAGGATCTGCTCGGCCTCATCAACAACGCCGGCGGGCTTTATTCGTATCAGAATCTCGCCGCGCCCAGCGATCGCAACCAGACAAAGCTGACCATTAAGTCGATCCCGTTCTTCGGGGACGGCCCCGATCCGGTGGATCCGTCGAACAGCCCGTACAAGCAATGGCAAGGCGCGCAGGCCACCGTGCAACGCTGGTACGCCGATCCGCTGCTCAACAATCTGGGCGAAGACAGGACCATGCGGACCGTCTTTACTCACGATCACTTCGGTCCTTCGACCCACCAGCAGGCCGGGCTCTATGCCGGACTGGTGATCGAGCCGGAAGGTTCGCGCTGGCGCGACCCGGAGACCGGGGCGCTGATGGGCGGCCGCCTGGCCGAGCCGGTGACCGCATATGGCGGCGGCGAGAAAGTTCGTGACGGGGGCCCGACCAGCTGGCGCGCTGATATTCTGACGGCCGATCCGGCGTTGAGCTATCGCGAGTTCAATCTCGAGTTCCAGGACCGCCAGCTGGCCTACAAGGCGATCAGCAAGTCTGCCGTCACGCCGTATGCCCACTATCCGCCGCTCGCAACGGCGGCAAAGCAGTACGAGATCGTGGGCGGGCCCAGTCCGAGCGGCAAGGGCTTCGCCTGGCTAATGGACGGCAAGCCGTTGGCGGCAAACTTCCTGCTCAAACCCGGCGACACGGTCTCCTTCTCCGCGGAGACGGGCGAGACCCACGGGCTTCACTTCACCAGCCGTGGCCAGTTCAACCGGGTCTTCGATGTGGTCGACACCGGGCCAAATCCGTTCGACGTATTCGATAACTGCGGGGTCAACAACGCATACGGCACCAAACCGCAAAGTGGAGGGCACATCGCGACCCTGCAGGCCAAGCAGGAGGTGACGTTGTCGCCGGTCGCGTTCGAGTGCTCGCAGCACTGCGCCAACATGACAGGGTCGTTCGAGATCAACACGCCTGGCATCGCGGCCTGGGGCTGGGCGGACGCGGGCACGGCGCTGAATCCACCTAAAAATCCAGCGGCAGCGAAGTCGCTGAATCCATTCCCGCTGCTGGTGACGAACAGATTCTCCACGGGGACCTATTCGCTCAACTACCGTAACGAGCCGTTGCCGATCCGGGTCTGGAACAAACCCGAAATTTCAGCCGAAAACATGACGCCGGAGCAGCGCCAGGCCGTCGACCTTGCCTTCGCGTTCAGTTCGATCGAGCGCCTGGACCCGGACCTCAACCGGCAGCCCGACAGCACGAAGCCAATCAATACTTCGAATCCAACCGGTTTCAAATTCGAAAACCCGTTCGCGGGCGCCGGCCTGTACGACCCCTATACCCCGCTGATGCGCGCCTATGAGGGTGACAAGGTACAGATCCGGACCCTGGTGGGCGCACATATGTCGGCGCATTCCTACAACCTGCACGGCATAAAATGGCAATTCGAGCCGGCCGACCCCAATTCCGGCTTCCGAAGCACCCAGGGCATGGGCATCTCCGAGCATTACGAGATGCTGTTCGACCTGCCGCGCACCGGCAGCGATCCGGCGGCAGACTATCTTTATGTGCCGTCTTCGGGGGCGGTGGCACTGACATTCGGCAACTGGGGCCTGCTGCGGGCCTACAGCACACCGCAGGTGAAGACGCGCCTGCAACCCTTGCCCAACAACCCCGTCACCCAGGCAAGCGTCGCTCAGCCGGTGTGCCCGGCCGACGCTGAGGTGCGATCCTATGACGTGACCGCAGCCTGGGCCCGGCAGGCGCTGGACGGCCCATTGGTCTACAACGAACGCGGTCGGCCCGACACGCCTGGACTGCAAAGGATCGTCGACTGGAACGCGATGATCTATGTCATGACCAAGGACCTGGATCCCGGCGGACGCCTGAGCGCCGATGCGCCGCGCGAACCGCTGGTCATCCGCGCCGCAGCGGGCGACTGCATCGAGATCACCTTGCGCAACGCTCTGCCGCCCGGCGCGCTGAACATCGGCACGACCGATGGGACAACGGGCATCGAACTGACAACCTCGCACCAGGTCGGCCTGCATCCGCAGCTGGTCTCCTACGACATCACCCAAAGCAACGGCGTCAATATCGGCATCAATCCGACGCAATCGATCGGCGTCGGCGAAGTGAAGAAATACAAGTGGTACGCCGGATCCCGAACGCAGGATGAAGCCGGCAACACGGTCTTTACGCCGGTGGAGTTCGGCAGCGTGAGTCTGTCGCCGGCCGACCCCCTGCGGCAGCATCCCTATGGCCTGGTCGGCGCCATGGTCATCGAGCCGGAAGGCTCGACCTGGAAGACGGACGACAATTCGCGGACGTCGGCCAATGTCTATTCAGCCGATGGCGCCTTGCTGTTCCGGGAGTTCGTCACCGTCGTGCAGGACGACCTGGCGCGTCTGGCAACAGAGAATATTCCTGCCGGTCACGTGCAATTGGCCGGAGGGCCAAGCTCGTCGGACCAGGCCAGCGCGACCAATCCCGCGACCATCCAGATCGAGGCGACCGCGGACGGCGGACTGCGCTGGATCGTCGACGGCCAG
>CAYVOU010000001.1:1808-8156 GCA_964453295.1 uncultured Gammaproteobacteria bacterium | reverse complement strand
CATCCAGATCGAGGCGGCGGCGGCCGGCGGACTGCGCTGGATCGTCGACGGCCAGAACAACCCGGACGGGGGGACCATCCCGATCAAGAACGGCGACACCTTGGAGTTCTCGATCAAGGACGGGTTCCACGGTCTGACCTTCCTGGACAAGGCGCAGGCCGAGGAAGTGTTTGACTTCGTCAGCTCGACCAACCCGTTCAAGCATCAGCCCACGGACGGCTCGGGCGCCCCGTTCCCATCAACATCCTGGGGCACCGACGGGCAGTCGTCCGGTGCGATTGCGACCCTTAAAGTCAAGTCGGACAACGAGCACGCGTCGGTTCCATTCGAATGTACGGTTCACGGCGAAAAGATGAAGGGCGTGTTCACGATCGGCGCGCCGGGTCCGACGACACCTCTTGGCGGCGTGCTGTCGCGCGCGATCAACTACCGGACCGAACCCCTGGGTTATCGTTTCGTGGCCGGGAACTGGGAGGAGAACATTCCCGCGAAGGCGCCGCTGGGCATCAGCCGCGCCGTTTCCAACACCCTGGTCCTGGCGGATCCGCAGACCCCGGTCTTCGCCGCGTCGAAGGGCACGCCGGTGCGGTTCCGCATGGTCCATCCGGCCGGCACGAACGAGGAGACCTGGACCCTCCATGGCCACGTCTGGCAGGAGGAACCCTATACCGACCGATCCACCAAGATCGGCAACAACCCGCTGTCCCAGTGGCTGGGATCCAGGGATGCATTCGGGCCGAACAACCAGTTCGACATCGTCCTGAACAGTGCCGGCGGCAAGGCCGAGGTCGCTGGCGATTATCTCTATCGCAGCTTCATCGAAACCGACTTTTTCGCCGGACTTTGGGGCCTGTTCCGCGTCGGCGAGCCAAACGCCGACATCGTCACCGTCACGAAACTACAGAATGCGCCCGAGCCGGACGTGGGCGTGATTGTGCAAGGCGTCAACACCGTCAATCCTAACAACGGGCAGATGGCGAAGGCGGTCAAGGTGACCGACGCCAGCGGGTCTTTGGCGGTGAACGTGCCGGTGGATCCGCACGACGGAACTTGGCGGGTCATGGCGCCCGGCGTCAAGCTCGAGGACCCCGTGAGGGTGACGGTAGAGTCGTCGCAGGGGGGTAAGACAATCGCCACCAGCCCGATCGTCGCGCCGTTCCCCGTCGGCAAGGGCGTAGTCGTGCCGTTCAGCCCTGATAAGAACGTCTCGGAACGTCTGCGCTTCTTGCCCCAGGGCCGGTTCGAGGGAGAAGGAGAGAATGCGAAGTCCGAATAGGCCGTGCCCCGTCCGCGCACGACCGGAGTTACGCGCGCCCTGTCGGACATGATGCCGGACGCGATCGAGCCTTCGTGGTGGCGACGGCGAGGATCTGATGCGGTGCCCAGGCGCCGTCATACTGCGCGCCGGTTGCGTGCCCGGACAGCACTCGTCGCCTTGATGTTCGTCGCGTCGGTGCCGCGACCCGATGCCTGGGCCGAAGGCGCTGGCCAACCACTAGGGGTCGAGCCTGAACCGGTTTTTCAACAGGAAATCGAGCGCCAGGGGATCGTCATTCAGGCGTCCATCGTGCCGCTGGAGAGCGCGAACCGGGCAACTGGTCAGCTGACCGAGGGGGACGAGGTCTCGGTGCGGTTCCGCATCACCGACGGCGCGACAGGGTCGCCGCTGAGAGGCGCCTTCCCGGCAGCCTGGATGGACTGGTTACCCGGTGGCGACGAAGAGCGGGCAAAAACTTGCAAGCGCCGCGTGCAACGCCTTCTGGGCGGCAGCATCTTCAGCCAGTCCGAACTGGACCTGAACGTCTTTTACGTTCTGGCGCTCAACGAAGATCCGACGATTACGGTGGTCGATCCCCTTTTCGGCTTCGGCGGCACCAAGCTTCTGGCCTTGATTCCTTTGCTGAGCCCGGGTGTGGATTGGGCGATCACCGACGACCAGGATCGGCTGTTCGTCTCAATGCCTGACGCGGGCCGTGTCGCGGTGATCGAGACCCGGTCATGGACCGTGATCGCCAATCTGGACGTTGGGCCCGGGCCGCGCCGACTTGCCCTGCAGCCGGACCAGGCCTATCTCTGGGTCGCGGTGGACGAAAACGAGCCCGAGACGTCCGGCGTTTCCGCGATCCGGGTGAAGGATCTCGCAGTCGTTGGTCGCATTCCGAGCGGTGCCGGGTCCCATGACATCGCCTTTAGCGAGGACAGCCGATTTGCGTTCGTCACGAACAAGGACGCGGGCAGCCTCTCCGTGTTGGACGTACGCACATTGCGAAAAGCACGGGACGTCGCGGCCGGCGCCTCGCCGGTTTCGGTTGAATATTCCGAACTGGCCGCTGCGGCCTACGTCGCCAGCGATGCCGACGGCGCGATCACCGCTGTCGACGGCCGCGTGCTGGAGATCGTCGCGCGAACCGAGGCGGAACCGGGGATCGTGCAGATAAGGGTGCCCCCGGGGGGCCGTTTCGGTTTCCTGCCCAATCCGGCAAACGACACGGTGAGTATCCTCGATCTCTCCGCCAATCGGATCGTTCAAACGGCGAAGGTAATGGAAGGGCCCGACCAGATCACCTTTACCGACGAGAATGCCTATATCCGTCACCGGGACAGCGATACCGTGCTGATGATTCCGCTGGGCGAGATCGGCAACGAAAATGAAAAGGTGCCGCTGGTCGATATTCCGGGCGGGCAGAACCCGCTGGGCCAGACCAGCCAACCCAGCCTCGCGGATGCCATCGTCCAGGCCTCCGGCGCCTATGCGGCGCTCATCGCGAACCCCGCCGACAAAGCGATTTATTACTACCGCGAGGGCATGGCCGCGCCGATGGGCAACTTCAGCAACTACGGGCGCACGCCGCGCGCGGTGCTTGTGGTCGAACGAAACCTTCGCGAACGCGAACCGGGACTCTACGAAACAAGCGTGATGCTGCGCCGGCCGGGAGAATACCGGCTCGCGTTCTATCTGGATGTGCCGCAGATCATCCATTGTTTCGAACTGCGCGTCGAAACGGAACCGACAAGGCAAGCCGCACGAAGCGGACCGCGCGTTGCGGTTGAGCCACTGCACAAAGACCGGCATTTCGCGGTCGGACGGCCGCTGGAGCTTTCGTTCAGGCTGACCGATGCGGCGAGCGGGGCGCCGCTGGTCGACATTGAGGACGCCACCGTTCTGGTCTTCTCGCCGGTGTGGCAAACCCGCAGCACCGCCCGGCATCAGGGCGATGGCATCTATGCGGTCGCCCTGGCGATCCCGCGGCCGGGGTTCTATAGTGTGCTGGTCGAAGTTCCCTCAATGCGCTTGCCTTATACCAAGCAGTTCACGCTGGCCGACGACAGCATGCAACAGCGATAGGCGCCCGCCATGGAGTTGCCTCCTTGCCGTCCGGGCCGGCCATGACGGGTGATACAGCCGATATCATCCAAGGCCTGTGGATCGGACCTCGCCTGTCCCGCCTTGAGCGTCTGTCCATCATGTCGTTCCTGCGACACGGGCACGACTATCACCTCTATGTCTACGATCGGGTCGCCGACGTGCCGTCGGGCACGAAGATCTGCGAAGCCGATGAGATCCTTCCGGCCTCCTCGGTGTTCCGCTATGCAACAAATCCGAGCTATGCCGGTTTTGCCAACGCGTTCCGCTACGAACTGTTGCGGCGCAAGGGCGGTTGGTGGGCCGACAGCGATGTCGTCTGCCTCAGGCCCTTCCGGTTTGATGAGCCCTACGTCTTTTCCAGTGAGCTGCACCGCGCCCGACGCCACCTCAACGCCGCCGTGCTGAAGGCGCCGGCGCAAAGCCCCCCGCTTGCCCATGCCAGCCAAGTCTGCCGATCCACCCGTCCCGAAGAACTCAATTGGGGCGATACGGGAACGAGGCTGCTAACCGAACTTGTCGACCGTTTCGGCCTTCAGCGCTACGTCAAGGCCGCCTCTGTCTTTTGCCCCATCGGCTATGCCGACTGGGAAAGGGTGTTCGACCCCGCCGACCGCCACGGCATCGGCGGCGGGGCGCACGCGGTCCATCTGTGGAACGAGATGTGGCGGCGCGGCGCGCGCGACAAGGATGCAACCTATGACCCTGGCTGTCTCTACGAACGGCTCAAGGAGACGAATCTGGTGCGATGATTTGGCGAAAGATCTCGGTGAAAAGCGGTATCTTGGCCGGAGCGCGGACATACTGGTCGACAAGCCTGTCCGGGTAGTCCCTGCGCGACAGAAAGTCCCGCACCTCGCGTTCCCAGCCACCCTGCGCCCCGGGTGTGGCACCGTGGCGGTAGTACCATCCCATCACCTCGTCCCAATCGCCGATCGTATCGACGAAGGTCGGCGTAAAGAAGTCGTGCATTTCGGAACGCGTGCGCATCGCAGCCAACGACTGGTGGTAGCGCGCCCGCAAAGCCACGAACAGCGCCCGCAATCCTTCTGCGCGGTGCGCCGCATCGACACGATAGATTTCTTCCAGGCAGTCGACGCTGCCCTTCACCACCCGGGTGACGATCTGACCGCCCAGGAGATGGGCGCGGTCCATGTTGATTCCGGGCAGGGCCGACAGAGGCCAAAAGAAACGCAGTGACTTGCCGACCAGTTGCAGATCGTCGTTGTCCATGAAGCAGATGCGAATCTGCCATCGGCCGTCGTTCCAGCATTTTCGGATGCCGACATTGCGCGGCGTAAACGTCTCGCCGCGCGAGTGGCTGCGGGTCGCTAAAAATACCGCCCAAAAGGCACCGATCTGACGCATCAGGGAAACGAAGCTGCGATTCGCGGCCGCGCGGTTCGACGGCTCGTCGAAGACGGCCTCCAGGTATTGGCGGTGATCGCAATAGCGAACCCCCGGCGGGGCGTAACGGTCGAAGATCTCGTCCAGCAGATCGTCCGCAAAGGCGCGCCGCTCGTTCGGGCCGGCGTCGGCGCCGAGGGCCTCCGTCGCGTAGCTCTCTGCGCCGTCCGGCGCCAGGTCGCGGGTCAGTTGCTCAAGCCGGAACGAGCTGGATCCCAAGAGAATGCTCTGGCCGGGTGCGACGATATCAAGGAACTCCAAGGTGGTTCCGCGGGGTCCGGGTCGGGTCTCGCCATACCATTCGCGCTCTTCGCCGAACGCGGTGATTGCACGTTTCAGATTGCGCCGCATGACACGGAAACCGGCACCGAAATACGCACTGCGGCTCAAGTAGTCGGTGATCTTGACCTCGCCGCTGCCAACCGGGATCTGGCGGATGTTGTTGACGTGAACGGTGCGCGAGATCGGCGCGGCCAGGTCCGTGGCACTTCGGTGCAGTTTCGAGAGCCGGGCGCCCATGACTGCCTCCCAGCGCAGGAAGTATAGCATGCTGCTGCCCCACAGGCGGTGCGGCGGCGGCACTTCGCGGCCCCGACGGGCAAACACAATGGTCAACGGCCAAGGGCCGCGCAACCCGGCCCGCTTGATCTCGACTTCCAGGTCGCTGCCCGGCGGCTTGACAACCAGCACAACGGTTCCACGGGGGTATTCCACCAGCCCGTGCACCCGCGCCTTCGTCTCCGGGGCGACCCACCATATTCTCTGGCCCGTACTCAGGCGCTCGACAATGTCGCGCTCGTACTGCGGCAGCGATGCCAGCGCTGCACGGATTTCGGCCCTGACCGTCTGGTCGTGCATGACCGAATGATTGATCTCTCCGACCGAGATCCGGACTTGGCCCCGAATGCGAGATAACACTTCCTCGGGCGTAAACATAAACCGAGCGAAGAACAGTCGGGACTCCTGGCCGCAGATACGAACGACTTTGCGCACATCACTGCCGGCTAGCCGGGACCCCGACAGCGCCGCATGCAGCGGCGCATTGCGGTTGAGCCGGGCGCAAAGTTCTTGCAGGAATTCATCGGGGCGCATGCTGCGGAAACCCATTTTCAGCACGTCGGCCACGATCACCGGTCGGCCTTCGGTTTTGCTCATCAGGCCAAGCGTCTCGAGCAGGCGAATCTGGCTGCGACGACTGCCGGACGGCTTGAGAATCCATGCTTCAAGCAACAGGCACGCCAGACACCGTACTTCCCATGCCGCTCGGGTCTGGCCGCGGCCGACCGCGATCAGTCGATCCACATACTCCGGGTCGGGGACTGAGCACGTGCGAAATTTTAGAACCAGATCCCAGGCAATCGGCGAACCTCCGAACGAGGCGATCAGCAGGGCAGCCGTCTGATTGCGTTGCGGCACCTCGCTGTCAGGACGTGGAGCCGGGCGTCGTTGCAGATCGGTCTGCGTCACGCGTTCCTGTGCCCGGCCGCTGGTTCTGCATTGCGGCCGGGCAACCCAAGACGGGGCACCTTGCCGCCCTTGCCTACTTTGCCGCCCTTGCCTACTTTGCCGCCCTTGCC
>CAYVOU010000001.1:0-1708 GCA_964453295.1 uncultured Gammaproteobacteria bacterium | reverse complement strand
CGTTCTTGCCTCCTTTGCCACCTTTTCCGCCTTTTCCACCCATGGCCGTTCTCCTTGTTTGGTAATCCCTACCGGTGCTGCGGTGCGTCAATGCAATCCCGGCGGATCAACGCCGTGGATTGTATGGCAAAGGTGTTTTTCATCATATCAAAAAGCCCGCCCGGAGCGGTCGAGATCACCCGGGTTTCGCTGTAAGGCAGGCATATTGGGGCCGGTTTCTGATCACGAAGGTATTCCGGTGCGCCTCCGTGCGTTTTGTCTTGGCGCACGTGAACGCATGGGTACCATTGTACCACATCAGCGGCGTGGGAATGTGGTGGGCTCGCTCGGTGCCGCACATCTCCAACAGCGGGAACATGATCGCCATGTCCTCGGTGACCCGAAAGTAGCTGCCGTCTTCGTCCCTCAGATCGGCATCATCGATCCGGTCCCACAGCCATTTCTTCCAGGTGCGAACGGCGGTCGCCAACCAGCGAAGGTAGCGAAAGGCGCGCCCTCCATCGGGATATGCAGGCCAGCAGCCGGGCAGGCCGTCCGGTCCGGCGGTCCAGCTGCCGTAGGTCATCCAGCAGTCGTGCTTCCGATAGGCCGCCGCGATCGTCTCCAGTGCGTTCGTCGTGTGGAACCAATCGTCTCCGTCGAGCACGACAAAAACGTCCTCGTCGTCCGCGCCGGACCTTGCGATGGCGCGGACCGTGTTCTCCATGGCGTATAGGCGCTGCAGATTCGTGGTGATTGCGATGCGCTCGTCCCCATCCCGCGCCGTTGCGGCAGCCTTCTCGGTCTCGTCGCCACAGGGGTCGACCGTGACCAGCGCCTTCCAGTTCCGATGAGACTGTGACTTCAGCGAGGCGAGGCAGGTGCCGATGAAGGCCTCGCAAGGTCCGCAGTTCACGATGATCTTCATATGTGGCGAGGCCACGGTCGGCACCTTCCGCCTGGCGATCAGGTAGTCAACGCATTCAGCAGCCGGACCAGTCTGGCGCCCAGATCCTCGGCGCGGCCCGGCTGGTCGGCGTCGCTCAGGGCACCGTTCTCGTCAAAGGCCCGATCGGCATGAGTCACTGCAAGCTGTTCGGGGATCACCAGAACTTGAATGCTGCTGAGCACCGCCCGCAGAGGGACTAAACCGCGAAGACCGCCCAGTGATCCGGGCGACGCACTCATAATCGCGGCGGCCTTGCCGGCAAAGCAGGCCTTCCAGCCTTCGCCGGGCAGCGGGCGCGACGCCCAGTCGATCGCGTTCTTCATGGGGGCGGCGATGGAGGCGTTGAATTCGGGTGAGGCGAAAAGAAAACCATCCTGCTGGCGCATGATTTCCTTCAGCCGCAACGCGCCCTCGGGGAATCCATCTTTCTCTTCCCGTTCCTGGTCATAGATCGGCAGGCTAAGGTCAGCCAGATCCAGCCTTGCCACAACGGCGCCGGCACGTTCGACGCCGCGCGCGGCAATCTCGACAAGCCTCCGATTGTAGGAGTCTGCTCTCGCGCTGACGGCAAATGCCAGCACTTTCGGTCGGTCGTCCATCTGATCGCGCTTTGTCGCTTCGCTCTGTCGGGACCTCAGGTACGCGCTCAGTCTGGCAACCCGAGTCCTCTGCCAACTGCAATTATAGGGGCCGGCGCATGCGAGGGGAACGGCTTCAGGCGGCTCAGATCTGGAGTTGGAGTTCCCCTGTGTGTGGATGCCCCCTTTGATGTATGCATTT